>JALOSH010000076.1 GCA_025458545.1 Hydrogenophaga sp. | reverse complement strand
TGCAACCCATCACAGGCCTGATCGAGTCCTTTGCCCTTGAGGCCTGAAGCGAAACCCATGAACCGTTCTTTCAACGCTCCCTTGATCACCACCGCCTTCCTGCTCGGCCTGTTCGCGATCGGCTGGGTGGGCTGGGGGTTCGTCGGCACGCACAGCTGGCTCGCCCTGGGCATGACGGTGGCCATCGCCGCTGCTTACCTGGTGGGCGCGCTGGAAATCCGCCGCTTCCGCAGCGCCAGCCATGGCCTCGCCCAGGCGCTTGCCAGCATCCCGCAACCCCTCAACCAGCTGGCCGACTGGCTTTCCCGCGTGCCCGCGCCGCTGCAGAACGCGGTGCGCCAGCGGGTGGAAAGCGGGCGCGGCGCGCTGCCCGCTCTGGCGCTCACGCCGTACCTCATCGGCCTGCTGGTCATGCTCGGCATGCTCGGCACATTTCTTGGCATGGTCGTCACCTTCAAGGGTGCCGTGTTCGCGCTCGAAGGCTCGGCCGATCTGGGCGCCATCCGCGGCGCGCTGGCCGCGCCCATCAAAGGGCTGGGCATTTCTTTCGGCACTTCGGTGGCCGGTGTGGCCGCCTCGGCCATGCTGGGGCTCATGTCGGCCATCGCCCGGCGCGAGCGCACCGACGCGGCCCGCGCGCTGGAGCAGCACATTGGCGCCGCGCTGCGCCCCTTCACCGCCGACTTCATTGCCGCAGAAAACCGCGACCGCACCTTCGCCGCCCTGCAGCGCCAGGCCGACGCGCTGCCCCAGGTCGTCACGCAATTGCAGGCGCTCATGGAACAGGTGGAGCGCCGTCACCAGCAGCTCGACGAACAGCTCAGCGCCCGCCAGGACCGGTTCCACAGCGAAGCCGTTGCCGCCTACACCGGCCTGGGCGAGTCGGTCTCGCAGACGCTGCACCGCAGCCTCACCGCCAGCGCCCAGATCGCCAGCGACAACATCAAACCCGTGGTGGAGGGCGCCATGGCCACCATCGCGAGCGAATCCACCCGGCTGCACGAGCGCGTGAGCGCGGCGGTGCAGGCACAGCTGAACGGTGTGTCCACCCAGTTCGCCGCCACCACCGCCCAAGTGGCCGATGGCTGGCAGGCCGCGCTGCAGAACCACGCCCGCACCAGCGAGCAACTGGTCAGCGGCCTGGGCCAGGCGCTGGAGCAGTTCAATGCCAGCTTTGAAACCCGCGCCGCCCAGTTGCTGGCCAACGTGCAGCAAGCCACCGCGCAGCAGCACAGCGAACAGGCGCAGGCCGAAGCCCTCAAGCAGGCTGCGTGGTCCACCGCGCTGCAAGGCATGGCCAGCGGCCTGCAAGCCGAGTGGCAGCAAGTGGGCGCACACAACCTGGCGCAGCAGCAGGCGGTGTTGCAGGCGCTGGAAAACACCGCCAGCGCCCTGCAGCTCAGCGCCAGCGAGCAGGCCACACGCAGCGCCGAGAGCGTGGCCAGTCTGCTGGCCAAGAGCGAAGCGCTGGTGCAGGCCCGCACCGAGACGGAAGCGCAGTGGATCGCACAACACAGCCAGCGCATGGACGAACTGGCCGCGCTCTGGCGCAGTGAGCTCACCGCCCTGCGCGGCGAAGAAAGCGCGCACCTGCAAACCCTGCGCAGCGAAGAGGCCGCGCGCGGCCAGGCGGCCGTGCAGCGCCTGGGCGAACTGCAGGCCGCCGTCACCCAGCACCTCGCCACGCTCGGCACCGCGCTCGAAGCGCCCCTGTCGCGCCTGCTCGACACCGCTTCTGAAGCGCCCAAGGCGGCGGCGGAGGTCATTGGCCAGCTGCGCGGCGAAATGAGCCGCCTCACCGAACGCGACAACCTCGCCCTGCAAGAGCGCACCGAGCTGGTGGCCCACATCAGCAGCCTGCTGCAGAACGTGCAGCAGACCACCAGCGAGCAGCGCGCCGCCATTGAATCGCTGGTCGCGTCCGCCACCACCGTGCTCAACCAGACCGGCGCGCAGTTCGCGCAGACCCTGGGCGCGCAGGCCGGCCGTGCCGACGAGCAGACCGCGCAACTCGCCAGCAGCGCCGCCGAACTTGCCGCACTCGGCCAGGCCTTCCAGCAGGGCGTGGCGCTGTTCAGCAACACCAACGAAAAACTGGTGGAAGGCCTGCAGCGCGTGGAAGGCGCCATCGGCCAGCACATGGCGCGCAGCGACGAGCAGCTTGCCTACTACGTGGCGCAAGCGCGCGAGGTGATCGATCTGAGCATCAGCGCGCAGCAAGGCATCGTCGAAGACCTGCGCAGCTTGCGCACCGCCAAGCCCGCCCTGCCCAAAGCCGCCGCGTCCACCGCGCAAGGGACAGCCTGATGAGCGCCGCCCGGCCGTTCCGAAGGCGCTCAGCCCCGCAGTGCGCAGCACGGAGGGTTGTCCTATGACCACCAGCGTGGACGATACCGCCATCGACGACGGCCTCGGCGAGACCGCCCCCGTCTGGGCCGTGTTCGGCGACCTCATGTCCGGCGTGGTCGGCGCGTTCGTGCTCATCCTCATCGGCGTGCTGCTGGTGCAGATGGACCTGGTCAACAGCCTGCAATCTGAAATTGCCAAACGCCAGCAAGAAGAAGCCCGCCGCATGGCGCTGGAAAAAGCGCTCGCCATTCCGCTGCAGAGCGGCCGCGTCACGCTCAACAACGGCCGCATCGGCATCAGCGGCAGCGTGCTGTTCGACTTCAACTCCGACCAGCTGCGCCCCGAAGGCGAGCAACTGCTCAAAAGCCTGGTGCCGCCGCTGGAGGTCTACCTCGGCGAGCGCGACGAAATGCTCATGGTCAGCGGCTTCACCGACGACAAGCCCATCGTCAAAGGCCCCAGCCAGCGCTTTGAAGACAACCTGGAACTCTCGGCCCAGCGGGCGCTGACCGTGACGCGCACCCTTGTCAAAGAAGGCATGCCGCGCCAGCGCGTGTTCAGCGCCGCCTTTGGCGCCGAACAACCCGTGGCCAGCAACGCGGACGAGAAGGGCAGGGCCCTCAACCGCCGTGTGGAAATGGCGCCCGTGCCCCGCGCCGCACCCACCGCCAGCACGGCAGCGCCCGCAGCGCAGCCCGCCACGCCAACGCCCGCCAGCGCCAAGCCATGAGCACCGAGCCCAGTCCGCTCGCCGCCCTCAACGCACACATCGCCCGCGTCAGCCAGGCCGCGGCCGAGGGGCAGCGTTCTAGCGCCACCCCCTGGCCCGAACTGCGCAGCGCCCAGCGCTTCCGCGAAACCTGGGAACGCCTGAGCGCCGAACACACCGTGGTGCAAGCCACCCACCGCGCCCCCGAAAACGCCGGCCCGCTCAACTCCCACAAGCTGGTGCTGCGCACGCTCGGCCTCATGAGCGAACTCTCGCCCCACTACCTGCGGCGCTTCCTGGCCCACACCGAAACCCTGCTCTGGCTGGAGCAGGCGCAAGCGCAGCTCAAGCCAGCGGCGGCGGGCAAGGGTGGATCGGCCAAAACAGAGAAGTCGACGCGTCAGAAAAAGTGAGACGGCGTTGCCAGGGGCAGAGCTTCAAGGCCGCCGTGAAGTGTTGTTGGCGGCCAGGAGCGGTGGTTCACCTGGGCGGAGCCAAGGTCAGGTGGAGGCTGGTAGGTCAAGTTCACCATTGACCACTTAGCGACGCCGCTTTGCATTTGGCATTGAGTCGACATCACTGCGTACGGCCCCGTTCGGCGTAGCAGTTTCCTCCGTCGCGTAATATGCTCTGCACGACGTCAGGGAGGCCTTAGCGGCATGAGCAACATCAACATTCAGCGGGCTATTGAAAACATCCGGTCAACGACAACGGTGTTCACGCCAATCGTTGAGATAGTAGTCAACGCGATCCAAGCCATAGAGTCGGCCGGAACTTCAGAGGGACTTGTCCGTATCCGGGTCAAGCGCTCGTCTCAGGGCGAGATTGATGCATCTGAGTCGAGAATTCAGGACGTGCAGGTAACCGACAATGGAATAGGCTTCACCCAGGAAAATCGGGATTCGTTTGACACGCTGTACAGCGCACTGAAACTGAAGCAAGGAGGGAAAGGCTTTGGCCGCTTCACCTGCCTCAAGTACTTTGACGACTTGCACATCGACAGCGTCTTTCTTGACGAAGTGCTTCAACGCCGAACGTTCTCAATGGGCAAGGCTCAGGAGATCATCGTCAATGAACAGGTATCGAAAACTGACCTTCTGACGGTCGGTACAACCATCACGCTGGCGGGTGAGCGCTCCGGCCAACTACCGCGCAAGCTCTCCACTCTTTCACGTGGTCTCGTTGAGCTGCTCCTGCCGTACTTCACCACCGATGGGTATGTGTGCCCTCGGATCGAGCTTTCTGAACTTGACGGATCGAACTCGATAGTCTTGAACGACTATCTTGACAGTTCCGAGGCCGTCATTCACGAGATACCGCTAACTGAATCGACCTTCATTTTGGAAAGTAAGACTAGGCCGGAAGAATTTCGAGTTCGAGTCTTCAAGATGCTGTATCCGAAGAACAAAGTCAGCAAGATCAGCTTAGTTGCGCATAAGCGTGAGGTTACCGAGTCATCTCTAGCGTCGTTCATTCCAGAGTTTGCAGACGAGTTCGTGGAGGATCCAGGCGGTGATGAGAGTCGGCGCCGGAACTACATCTTGAAGGCATACGTCTTCGGCGAATATCTAGATGGCAACGTTCTGCTCGAACGTGGCGCATTCGCTTTTAGTCGAGAGTCCGATCTCCTTCTGGGCATCTCGCAATCACAGATTGAAGAACGCGCAGCATTGCTTGCCAAGGACGCAGTGGCCGCACAGGTGGTAAATCGTCAAGAACGCAAGCGGGAACGGATTCAAACGTACGTGGAGGAGCGTGCGCCTTGGCATAAGGCGCTGCTTCGCACGGTGAACATTACAGCTTTCCCAAGTGCATCTACAGATGCCGAGATTGAGGCTCTGCTTCATCGGGAAAAATTCAAACTTGAGGTAAGGGTTCGAGAGGACGTTGAAGCGCTTCTCGCATCGGACGACCCCGGTGAACTGACCGCAAAGGCTGCCGAGCTGGTAAGTCGCGTGTCCGAAAGCAGCAAAAACGAGCTAGTCCACTACGTAGCGCTGCGTAAGCAAGTCCTCGAACTTTTTAAGCGAAGTCTCGAACTCGACTCCGGCGGCAACTATCAGTCTGAGGGTGCGGTCCACAACGTTATCTTTCCGACGCGGACTGACGACCAAGCGGTGGAGTACGAAGATCACAATCTCTGGATCCTTGATGAGCGACTCACGTTCACACGCTACCTCGCTTCCGATCTTCCAATCGAGGGCGGCACGACGCAGCGACCGGACATCATCGCATTCGATCGCCGAGTAGCCTTCCGCTCTGAGAATGAGACGAGCAATCCAGTAACGATTTTCGAGTTCAAGCGCCCACGCCGAGATGACTTTGTTAATCCGTCCTCCAAAGAGGATCCGATTCAGCAGATCATTCGATATGTGAACGGAATTCGTTCAGGCAAGTTCCTTACACCGAAGGGCCGTGACATTCTTATAAGTCCGACGACGCCGTTCTATGGATATGTTGTCTGCGACCTTACGCCCAAAGTGAAGCAATGGTTGCACGATGAGAAAAACTTTACCCCTATGCCCGACAACCTTGGGTGGTTCTATTGGTATGCGAACATTAATCTGTATGTCGAGGTGCTCAGTTGGGACAAGATGCTGAAGGACGCCGATATGAGGAACAGGGTGTTCTTCCACAAGCTGGGGATCTAGCCCTGCTAGAGACTCCAAACCACTCGTTTAACCGTACGTCGTATCCCACCAAGCTAACTCCCAGCGCCGCCGGATAGTTGCCGCGTTCAATGGCACGATTCCGGTAGTGAGTTGAAGGATGTCACTGACGGCGTTCGCTGCACTCACGACTTACACCGTTCCCGCCTGAACGGCAGCAACGCGTTCTCGCACTGTCCCTACACGTTGGGTTCAGGGGCATTCCCCCGCAGGGTCAATGCGAGCGGTCAAAAGGACTACCCTGTACCGATGATGAACTCCATTCGAACCCGATCCCTGTTTGCTTTTTTTCTGCGGCCTCTGCTGTGGATGGGAATGATCGCCATGCCTCTCACCAGCCACGCCATCGAAGAACCCACTTACGAGGTGTTGCGCTCGTTCGGCAACGTGGAGTTGCGGCAGTACGCGCCCTATGTGGTGGCCGAGGTGGTGATCCCGGACGGCGGAGGCGACGCGGGCAACCAGGCGTTCCCGATTCTGGCGGGCTACATTTTTGGCAAGAACAAGGGCGAGAAGAAGTTCGCCATGACGGCGCCGGTCACGCAGACCGCTGCCCCGGTGAAGATGGCGATGACGGCACCGGTGACGCAGGCTGCCGCACCGGGCGGCGGTCAGTTGATCCAGTTTGTGTTGCCCAAGAGCGTGACGCTGGAGACCGCGCCCGAGCCGGAGGACCCCCGCGTGCAGCTGCGGCTGGTGCCGGCCGCGCAGTGGGCGGCCATTCGCTATTCGGGCACCTGGTCGCAAGCCAACTACGCCGAGCACCTGGGCCTGCTGCGCGCGGCGCTGGCCAAAGAAAACATCGCCACACAGGGTGAGCCGGTGCTGTCTCGGTACAACGGCCCGTTCACGCCGTGGTTCTTGCGGCGCAACGAAATCTGGCTGGCCGTGCGCTGACGCGCCCAGCGCTGGGGCGGCGGGCCACGCGGCGCACGGGCCTGGCGCTCAGGCCCCTTGCCAGAGCGGCTGCGAGGGCGCCGACAGCGAGCGCCAGGTCTCGCGGAACACCGTCTGTTCGACCTTGGACCGCTCGTCGCTCAGGCAGGCCACGCGGATCACCAGCACCAGGTGTTCATGGTCTGAAAAATCCCAGGACACTTTGGTTTTTCCCGACGGCAGGGCGATGAAGTTTTCTTCAGACGCCCGGCGGAAATGGGCCATGGCGTCTTCGCGCCAGGCGGCGGTGGCGTGGTCGGCGGCGGCCAGCGCGGCGGCTTCGATGCGGTCCAGGTCTTGCGCGACACCCACGGGGATGGGGATGCGGATGGCGTGCAGCGCGTAGGCGCCGGTGGGCGACGCGTTCTTCAGCGGGTGGGAGAGCAGCAAGCCGTTGGGGAACTCGGCCACCTTGCCGGTGCGCTGGCCCGCCTTGTCAAACTCCACCAGCGTGGTGGCAAACATGTCGATGTCGACCACACGGCCGTGCAGGCCGTTGAACTCGATCACGTCGCCGATCTTGAACGGCTGCACCAGCGTGACGTACAGGTAGCCGTGGATGCACATCACCAGTTCTTTGCTGACGATGAGGATGGCGCCAGCCACCGCCGCCAGCGACAGCGCGAACCCGGCGATGGTGGACGCCCAGACCGACACAATGACCAGCAACACCGCGAACCAGATGACGTTGCGCGCCCACACGAGGTGGATGCGGCGCTTCTCGGCGGTGATCTCGCCACGCGACAGGTAGCGCGCCCACAGGTGGGACGCGAGCAGGCCCATGCCGATCAGCAGGGCGGTGGCAATGACTTTCTCCCAGTGGCCGGGGATGGCGGCGGCGAGACTTTCAATCAAGGGCATGGGCGTGGGTCTGGAGTGGGCGGCGCGGCCGGTGGTTCATGGCCAGGGCTGGGGGATTTTGCAGCCGGGCGGCGGCGCAGGGAAGCAGGCTGACCGTGAGCGCCGCATCGGCGTTTTCGAAGTCAGCCCGGGGCGCTCGGTGGGAAAGGCAGGGCCTGTTGGGCGGGCAGTTTGGCCATGGCGCTCTGGAACAAGGGGTGTGACAGCCACCCATCCAGCCAGGCCTGGAGCGCAGGCAGCGGCTGTTGGTGCCACCAGGCCGGGTCCACCGCGGCGAACTGACGCACGAACGGGAAGATCGCAATGTCCGCAGCGCAAGGTGCGTCACCGCCCAGTTGTTGGGCCATCTGCAAACGCTCGGCCAGCGGTTTCAGCAACACGGCCACCGCCTGCTCGCGGTGATGCTCTTTCGCGTCCGGGCTTTCGCCAAACCGCTCGGGGTACTTGGTGCGGTCCAGATGGTGTTTGAACGGGCCGTCGCAGGTGGTCAGCAGCGCGAGGTTCGCGTCGCTCTGCGCACGCGCCCACCAGCCCTGGGTGTCGCGGGTGTGTTCAAAGGCCCAGCGCACGATGTCCAGGCTTTGTTCCAGCACCTCGCCGCTCGGCAGACGCAGCACGGGCACCGTGCCTTTGGGCGACAGGGCGAGCATGTCGGCGGGTTTGTCGCGCAGCACGATTTCAAACGCGTCAAACGCCACGCCCGCTTGCAGCAGCGCCATGCGGGCGCGCATGGCGTAGGGGCAGCGGCGATAGGTGTAGAGCAGGGGTGCGGTGGTGCGGTGCATGGGCCCGCATTGCATCACATGCCGGCGCGGCTTGACGGCACGCGATGTCGCATGAGCTGCCAGCAGGCTTGAGTGTTCCCGCCCATTCCTTGTTGACCTGGCCTTGGTGGGCGGTGTTGCCGCCACCATCGACCAGGACAGCCAGGGCGTGTAACAACCGCTGCCCAAGCCGGTTTGTTCTCCCAGGCGGGGGATGGCGTTCTCCCCGCTGGGGGATGTGGTCGCGTGATGCGAGTTGGACACTGAAAGCGGTTGTTTCCCCATGATGCATCGGGCCTCATGCGGGGCGACCGCCCCATCCATCCACCGAGGACATCGCCATGGCCAAGAC
>JALOSH010000075.1 GCA_025458545.1 Hydrogenophaga sp. | reverse complement strand
CCCACCTCGGGCGACCGGGCCGCGCGCATCCGCGAATGGCTGGCCACCGAGCCCGGTGTGGATCAGATGAACGAGGTGTTCAAGGAGCTGTCCAACCGCGACCGCGGCGCCACCAAGCCTCTGAAGGAAAAGCTCGACGAGATCAAGCGCCAGAAAGCACAGGAGCACATCGCCGCCGAATGGGCACAAAAGGCCGAGACCCTGATAGGTCATGGCCGCCTGAACCTGGCCGACGCCATGGCCTGGCAACGCGATGCGGCGCGCGCGGGCGCACCGCTGTCGCGCGAGCCGCTGGCCGGCTTGAAGCAGGCGCTGGCCGAGCGGGTGAAAGCCATTGAAGACCTGCAGCACCGGGTGCAGGTGGAGCGCGAAGCGGCGGTGCTGATCGCGCAGCGCATCGAGGTGCTGTCCACCAAGCCCTGGCGCGAAGCCCAGAGCAGCGCCGAGGGCCTGCGGGCCGATGTGGCCCAGTGGCAGCAGCAGGCCAGCGGCCTGACCGATGACGCCCAGTGGACCAGCGTCGAACCCAAGTTCCCGCCCATGCTGGACGCTTCGCGCAGCCAGTTGCAGCTGGTGTGGGACGCCTTCGAGGCCGCGCTGGCGCAAACCGTGGCGGCCGATGCGGATGCCAAGGCACCGCTGCCCGCAGTGCCGGTGTGGGCCGACGAGCTGCGCCTGGCGCGCGGCGAAGCCGCCGCCATTCCCGCCGAGAAGGCGGCGCAGGATGCGCAGGCCGCGCAAGAGCGCCGAGCCAAAGTGTTGGCCGAACTCGATCGCGCACTCGGCGTGCTGGAGCGTGAACTCGCCGAAGGCCATGGCAAGGCCACGCCCAAGGCGGCTGCGGACGTGCGTGCCGTGCTGAAGTCGCACAGCCGCCTGATCGGCCCCGAACTCGAAGCCCGCGCCCATGCGGCGCTCAAGCAGGCCGGTGACTTGGAAGACTGGCAACGCTGGCGCGCCGACCAGCTGCGCGAAGAACTGGTGAAAAAAGCCGAAGCCCTGCTGCTGGCACCCGAGGGCCAGCGCATCGGCGGGCGCAAGATGCAGGAGACCCTGCGCAGCCTGCGCGACCAGTGGAAAACCACTGACCAGGGTGGTCCGGCCAACCACGCGCTGTGGAAGCGCTTCGACGAAGCCTGCACCGAGGCACACAAGGTGGTCGAGGTCTGGCTGACCCAGGTGCGCCAGCAGGCCGAAGCCCACAAAGCGCAGCGGCTGGCCATCATCGCTGAACTCAAGGCCTGGACCACGGCGCACGCCGGCAACACCGACTGGAAGGCCCAGGTGCGTGAGCTTCACGCCTTTTCGGAGCGCTGGCGCGAAGCCGGGCATCTGAGCGAAAAGACCTTTGCCGAAATGCAGCCCCAGTGGAAAGAGGCGATGCACACCGCCCATGCCGGGCTGGAGGCTGCCCAGGCCGAGAGCATCGCGCGGCGCCGCGCCCTGATTGAAGAGGCCACCGCGATGGGCAGCGCGCCGCAGTTGCGCATCGATGCGGTCAAGGCCTTGCAACAGCGCTGGCAGGCCGAGGCGCATGCCGTGCCGCTGGAGCGCAAACAAGAACAAAAGCTGTGGGAAGCTTTCCGCCAGCCGATCGACGACGCCTTTGCCCGCAAGAGCAGCGAGCGCGAAAAAGCCGCCACGGCGCTCAACGCGCACGACCAGCGTGTGCTCGACGCCTCGCAGGCACTGGATGCGGCGAGTGCTCGTGGTGATGCGCAGCAGATCCGCGCGGCCATGGCCGAGCTGGAAGCCGCCTTGCGTGGCCAGGCCGCTGCTGTGGCCGCCACACCGGCTCCCCACACCGCACCCGCTGCCCCCGCAGCCGAGGCCGAGGCCACCGCAGCACAACCGAGCGCTGCTGAGCCCAGCCTTGAAGTCGCGCCAGCTGGCGAGGCGAGTGATGCACCGAGCGCTGAAGCCGTCACACCTGCCAAGCCCGCAGCCCCGCCCAAGAAGATCGTCGCGGTGCGCGGCGATGACCGACCCGGCATGAAGAAAGCCGAGCCCGCCGGGCGCGATGATCGGCGCGGCCCTCCCGGTCGCGACAGCCGCGATGCACGCGGTGGCTTTGGTGCCGCCCGCTCAGACATGCGGGGCGATCGCGAAGCCCGTGGCGGCGAACGTTTCGAGCGCGAAGCGCGTGGCCCTCGCCTGGGTGATGCCGCCTTCCGTGCCCAACGCAACGCAAGCTCGCTGCACAAGCGCATGGCGAGGTGCTGACGCAGCTGATGACCGCCTGGGAGCATCGCGATGCGTCCCAGTTGCCCACCGCGCAGGCCTTGGGCTCGCGCGTCAACGCCGGTGCTCGCAGCGCCTGGGCCCAAAGCCTGGGTTCTGCGGCTGGCGCCGGTCCTGCCGAAGCGCTGCTGCGGCTGGAAATGGCGGCCGAAGTGCCGACGCCTGCCGAACAGCTGGATGCCCGGCGCATGCTGCAACTGCAGCTGCTGACCCGGCGCCACGACGCGCCGCCCGCCGAGACCTGGGCCCAGGACGTGGCCCGTGTGCTGGCCGGTGGTTTCGATGCGGCGGCCGCCCGGCGCTTGCAAAACGCACTCAAGGTGCTGCTCAAGAAGTAGTCCGAGCCGTGCGGCGCCCGCTCCACGAGCGGTTCACGCCGCGCGTTGATGCGCGATGCCCGTCAGTGGGCCGACTTGAAAAACCCGTTGTACAGCGGCATCAGCTCGGGAAACTCAACGGCAAAGCGTTCGCGCTGCACAAAGTAAGCCTCGCAGCTCACCGCAAAAAACTCGGCGGGGTTGGTGGCCGCGTAGTCGTCCAGCCAAGGCACTTCGCCATCAAAGCGCTCGGCCATGTTCACCGCTTCGCGGAAGTTCGCGTAAGCCGTTTGCATGGTGTTGTGCCAGTGTTCGCGCCCTTGGGCCGCGGGTTGGCCCATGAAACCGTTGGGCAGGGGCGGGGCACCATCGGGCTGCTGACCGTGGGCCATGCCCAGCATGTCGAGCTTGTGCGCGAACTCGTGGATCACCACGTTTTTGCCTTCGGGTGCGAGGGCTGCCGCCCGGCTGACCTCTTGCCAGCTCAGCATCACCGGGCCCCGGTCCATGGCTTCGCCCGCCAGCACCTCGCGGTAACGGTGCACCACGCCCACACCGTCGGTCACTTCGCGCTGCGCCACCGCGGCACCCGGCTGCACCACGATGCCGACGAAGTCGCCGTACCAGTCCAGCACCTGCAAAGGGTCCCGCGCCGATCCGCCCGACGGCGGGGCCATGTGCAGCAAGGGCAGGCAGGCCTGGGCTGCGATGCTCAGCGCCATGCTGTCGGTGATGGTCAGGCCGTGCGCGCCATGGAATTCCTTCTCTTGCAAGAAATGGCCGCAGAGTTCGCACAGGCGGCTCTTTTCGCGGGGTGACAGCGCGGCGAGAAAAGGCAGGGCTTCAAGGGTCTGACGCCACAGTGCTTCATCGATCGTCGGCGTCGGGCGGATGCGCCTGGGCAGCCAGGATTGCAGAGAACGGAGCAGGGCGTTGACCATCGCTCGAAGATGGAGGCGCTCAGGCCGTCTTCAATGGGCAGCGCAGCAGGCCGGTGGCGGTGAGTCGCAACACCTCCGCGCGCGGCGGGCTGGCCAACGCATCCCAGTCGCTCAGCACCTCGCGGTACAGGCCATCGCCCAGCGTGTGTCGGGCTGGGCGGTGGGTGTGGCCGTGGATCAGTGTCGATGCGCTGGCACCGCGCAGCCATTGCCGGGCTGCAGGGGTGTCGACGTCGGCCCACAGGGCGGGGTCGTGCGCTTGGCTGCGTTTGCGTGCCTCGCTTTGCTGGCGCAGGCCGCGGGCCAGGGCCTCGCGCTCGGCCAATGGTTGCGCCAGAAAGTGGGCCTGCCAGTCGGCGGAGCGCACTTTGGCGCGGAACTGCATGTAGTCGGTGTCGGCCAGGCACAGTGCGTCGCCGTGGCTGAGCAACCAGCGCTGGCCCATACATTCGAGCACCGTGGGATCGTCCAGCGCCTGCATGCCGCTGGCCTGCAGGGCGTCCGGACCGAGCAGGAAATCGCGATTGCCAGCCATGAAGTAAACCGGCGTGTGCCGACTGAATGTGTGCAGCAGGTGGACGCAGCACCGCAGAAATGCCGACTCGTGCGACGTGCTGGTCGGCGTCAGCACATCGTCGCCCACCCAGACCTCGAACAGATCGCCGAGGATGAAGAGCGCATCGGCACGTTCGGCAGGCGGGCGCTGAAGGTAGCGTTGCCACACCTCGAACGTGGCTGGGTCGCCTGCCTGCAAATGGAGATCGGACATGAAATCGACCGCCTGCCAGTGCGCTGGGGCGCGCAACTCGGCAAAGCGGTCGGGGGGCGAAGCGGTCATGCAGCAGGGGCGCGCAGCCCCGAGCAGATCAGAGCGCGACGGCTTTTTCGATGACCACGTCGTCCTTGGGCACGTCGTCGTGGAAACCCTTGCGACCGGTCGCCACGCCTTCGATCTTCTTGACGATGTCGGCGCCGCCGACGACCTTGCCGAACACCGCATAGCCCCAGCCTTGCGCGCTGGGCGCGGTGTGGTTGAGGAAGCCGTTGTTCGCCACGTTGATGAAGAACTGTGCGCTCGCGGAATGCGGGTCGCTGGTGCGGGCCATGGCCACCGTGTAAAGCTCGTTCTTCAGGCCGTTGTTGGCCTCGTTGTTGATCGGCTTGTCGGTCGGCTTCTGGTTCATGCCGGGTTCGAAGCCTCCGCCCTGCACCATGAAGCCGGGGATGACGCGGTGGAATACCGTGTTGTTGTAGTGACCCTTGTTCACATACGACAGGAAGTTGGCGGTGGACAGAGGGGCCTTGTCGGCATCGAGTTCCAGGGTGACAACACCAAAGCTGGCGATGTGAAGTTCGACTTGGGGATTGGCCATGGTGTTATTTCTCCAGAGTGGCTTTGAGGATGGTGATCGTTTGCAGCGGGACGTTCTGGTGCATGCCCTTGTTCCCGGTGGCAGCGCCCTTGATTTTGTCCACCGTGTCCATGCCCTGAACCACTTTGCCAAAAACGGCGTAACCGTGGCCATCCGGGTTCGGCGCGTTCAGCATGGCGTTGTTCACCACGTTGATGAAGAACTGGGCAGTGGCCGAATTCGGGTTGGGTGTGCGGGCCATGGCGATGGTCCCGCGGTCGTTCTTGAGGCCGTTCTGGGCTTCCAGAACAATGGGCGCGCGGGTGGCCTTTTGCTGAAGATCGCTGTTGAAGCCGCCGCCCTGGATCATGAAGCCATCCATGACCCGGTGGAAGATGGTTCCGTCGTAGTGCTTGTCGCGCACGTACTGCAGAAAGTTTTCGACCGTCTTGGGCGCCTTGTCGGGGTAGAGCTCCAGCACGATGTCGCCCACCGAGGTGTTCAGTCGCACCTGGGGCGCCGTTGTTTGGGCCAGGGCAGGACCCGACACCAGGGTGACCGAAGCGATCAGGGCAGCCATCAGGCCGCTGAGCCGGCGGCGCATGGCGCTCGCGGGAGAGGTGCTGTTTTTCATGGGGTTCCCTCAAAAAAGATCTTCCACTGGTCGCTCTCACGCATCCAGTACTGCCGCTTGGTGACCCCCCGGGACTGACCACTGGCGACTTCGCCGAAGGTCACCACCATGGTGTCTTGTGAGTCGCGCCACTGCAGAACCGACAAGTCTTTGATGTCCACGCCCCGCTGGGCGCTGCCCGAGCGCACTTCGCTCTCGACCCGTGGCCACCATTGGGCCAGGTCGCGCCCCTGGTTCTGGAAGCGGCTGGAGTAAAAGGTCTTGAGCCTTTGCAAGTCACCCTGGCCTTTGGCTGTTCGCCATGCTTCGAGCGAATCTTCGAACTGCTGGCGTGTGGCGTCCAGCGCCTCGGGTTGCACCCATTGCAGCTCTTCTGCGATCACCACCGGCGTGGTGCGGATCTGCACCGTGCGCAGCAAGCGCTCCAGATCGGGATTGGACAGCACCACGCAACCGTCGGACGCCAGAGGCGCGCGCACAAACTGTTCACGCGGCGTGCCGTGCAGCCAGATACCGCTGCCGGTTTTGCCGCGCTGCACATCGAGCGGGTTGGGGTAGTTGATCGGCAATGCGCCAACGCCATACAAATCGGGCAGGCTGTCCGGGTTCAGGTTGCTGGTGATGTAGTACACGCCCAGCGGTGTGCGCTTGTCGCCTTCCACCTGTTTTTCGATGCCTTGAAGGCCGACCGAAATGTAGAAGTCCGCCAGCAGTTTGAGCCGTGGCGGGGCGTCCAGCAGGCTGTTGGCTGGTTGGGGCGGTGTGAGGTTCTCGAACAGGTACAGCCGGGAGCGCGAGGCATCCACCGCGATGGCGTGCCGGCTTTGGGAGGCCAGACTCAGGAACTGCGTCGGGATGCTGCCCTCGGGCGGGCGCTCGGTCAGTGCGCGCAGGCGGCGGCGTGACTCGTCGCGCAGCACGTTGAGTTGCTCGATGGCAACACGGGCTTTGGTGTCGGGCACATCGCCGAGCTGGCTCACCGGGCGCATCTGCAGGCTCAGCAGATCACCGTGCACCAGGTGGGCCAGCTGGAAGTTGGGGTGGTCACGCACCAGCCGATCGGCCTTGCCGAGGGCTTCGCGGTGCTTGCCCTGGCCGATCAGCTGGTAGATGTCGATCAGCCGGACCTCGGCGGTGCCCAGCTTGGGCATCACCGCTTGCAGCGCTTCGTCAGACATCGGTCGGGCCAGCAGCCCCGAGGTGGACGCAGCGCCCGTCAGCTCATCGGCGGTGTTTTGCACCCTGGCCAGCGCGGAATCGATCAGCGAAGGTCTTCCGGAAGGAGCCGGTGGTGGGGTGGTTGCTGAGGTGGCTGCCCCGAGGGACACCGGCTCCAGCAGCGAGCCGGCGGCGTTGTCTCGCGGCATGCAGGATGTGACCAGGACCACCGCCAGGGATGCCGCAGCCAATGCGGCCAAGCCCAGCGCTGGACGCCGCCAGCCGTGGATACCGGAACTCTGGAGGGCGGCGGGGATGCTGGCGTGGCCGCGCTGAAAAGTCCGCCAACGCGTCATCAGGAGCCCGTGGTTTCGCGCACGATCAGCCAGCGGTTGCCGCTCTTGACCATGTCGAGCGTTTTGCGGCTGGTCACGTTCAGGGTGTCAGAGCTGTAGGCCTGACGGAACCTCACCGTGGCACGGTCGCCGTTGACGGTGATGTTGATGTCGCTCAGGTCCACACCGATGCGGCTGCGCGGCACGATGCGAGCCCTTCGGTCGGCCTCCCACTCACTGCGCGACTGGCCACCCGGGGGCGTGAAATTCTGCGCGTAGGCACCCAGGTAGGCCTGCATGTTCTTGCTGGACCAGGCCTTGGCCCAGGCCTGCACGGCGGCTTCGACATCGTCTTGCACGGCACCCGACGGTGCTACAGGCTGGGTGGGCGTGGTCACCGGGGCGGTCGCGGTGGTCGGCCGGGTGCTCGCCGCCGGCACCGTGGCGGCTGCCACCGTGGTGGGACGGACGCCCTTGGCATCGGCGGCAAACAGGTTGCGGATCAGGCTGAGCTTGGGCGCGACGGCTGCGTTGCTGGCATCGAGTTGCAGGGCCTTGCTGTAAGCCTGGCTCGCGAGTTTGGCATACACGTCGCCCAGGTTCTCATGGGCCGTGGCGTAGCTCGGGTTGGTGCGGATGGCCATTTCGAGGGCGGCGCGTGCTTTGTCGAACTGGCTCTGGCCAGCGTAGAGCACCGCCAGGTTGTTGTAGGGCTCCGGCAGCTCGGGGAAGTCTTCGGTCAGCTTGGAAAACGTGCTGATCGCATCGGTGGGCTTGCCGCTTTCGGTCTGGATCACACCTTTGAGAAAGCGCATTTGAGGATCGCGCGGCTTGGTGGCCAGGAACTGGTCCGCCTTGCTTAGGGCTTCGGCCATCTGCCCGGCGCGCATCAGCCGGTTGACCTCGGCGTAGTCCTCGGTCTGCGCCATGGCCATGGGAGCGCTCAGGGCCGCTGAAACGGCCACACAGACGGCCAGCATGCGCAGCGAAGCGGGCAGGAAAGAAGCGGATTTCAAGGAAGCAGACATGGGACCTCGGATGGCAGATGCGGCACAGCGAAGACAGCAATTCGGGTTGCAGAACTCCACCAGAAAACCCGTCGACGCGCAGGCGCACCGCACCGGGCTGGCTATACTGGCGCATTGTATCTGAGGGTGTAAGTCCAATGACCGCCTTTCCCGGCGGGCGCAACCCGCTCCAATTGGTTGAGCGCGCGGCCTTTTTGGTTCCCTCACCGACCAACTCTCCCAGATTCCACCAGTTTTCCTCCCGACGGGCGCAGGCGAGCGCCTTGCCATTCCGGGTGTGGGCCGATTTTGATGACTCTCAGCATATTCAACACCCTCACCCGCCGCGTGGAGCCTTTCGAGCCGATCGAGCCGGGGCATGTGCGCATGTACGTGTGCGGCATGACGATCTACGACCTCTGCCACATCGGACACGCGCGGATGATGATGGCGTTTGACGTGGTGCAGCGCTGGCTCAAGGTCAGCGGCTACCGCGTCACCTATGTCCGCAACATCACCGACATCGATGACAAGATCATCCGGCGCGCGGTGGAGCGGGGCATCACCCTGCGATCCCTCACCGATGAGATGACCACCGCGATGCACCAGGACATCGCGCTGCTCGGGATAGAGCCGCCCAGCATCGAACCGCGCGCCACCGAGTACGTGCCGCAGATGCTGTCGCTGATCGAGCGCCTGCAGTCCAAGGGCCTGGCATACCAGGCCGACAATGGCGACGTGAACTACGCGGTGCGCAAGTTCGAAGGCTATGGCAAGTTGTCGGGCAAGTCGCTGGACGATCTTCGGGCCGGTGAGCGCGTGGCTGTGGCCGGTGACAAGAACGATCCGCTGGACTTCGTGCTCTGGAAATTCTCCAAGCCCGACGAACCAGCCGAGGCTCGCTGGGAAAGCCCGTTTGGCCCCGGTCGCCCGGGCTGGCACATCGAATGTTCGGCGATGTGCGGCGCCACCTTGGGCGAGACGTTCGATATTCACGGTGGCGGTGCCGACCTGCAGTTTCCGCACCATGAAAACGAAATCGCCCAGTCCGAAGGCGCGACCGGCCAGCCGCTCGCCCGCTTCTGGATGCACAACGGCTTTGTTCGGGTCGACAACGAGAAGATGTCCAAAAGTCTGGGCAATTTCTTCACCATCCGCGAAGTGCTGGCGAAGTACGACCCGGAAACGGTGCGTTTCTTCATCCTGCGTGCCCATTACCGCAGCCCGCTGAACTACAGCGATGTGCACCTGGACGATGCCCGCGCGTCGCTCAAGCGGCTGTACACCGCGCTCTCTCTTGTGCCGGTGGCTCCCGCAACCCCGATCGACTGGAGCCAGCCCTTTGCCCAACGCTTCAAGCAGGCGATGGACGAAGACTTTGGAACCCCGGAAGCGGTGGCCGTGCTGTTTGATCTGGCCAGCGAAATCAACCGTAGTCAGGACGCCGACCTGGCGGGTCTGCTGCGCGCGCTCGGCGGCACAGTGGGTCTGCTGCAAGCCGATCCGGCCGCTTTTCTGCAGGGTGGCGGATCCACGGCAGGCGGGCTGAACGAAACAGCCATACAGGGCCAGATCAACGAGCGAGCTGCGGCCAAGGCCGCCAAGAATTTTGCCGAAGCCGACCGCATTCGCCAGACCTTGCTGGAGCAAGGCATCGTGCTCAAAGACAGCCCTGCCGGCACCACCTGGGAGCGCCGTTGATGGCCTCCTCGCTGCAGCCCGATGTCGGTGCCGACGCTCCGCTCTACTGGCAGGAGGCCTGTCGCCACCTGATGAAGCGCGACCGGGTGATGAAAAAGCTCATCCCCCAGCACGCGGGCGTGAGTCTTCAATCGCGCGGGGATGCTTTCGTCACCCTGGCACGCAGCATTGTCGGGCAGCAGATTTCGGTGAAGGCGGCGCAGTCGGTCTGGGACCGCTTCGCGCTGTTGCCGAAAAAAATGGTGCCGGCCCAGGTGCTCAAGCTCAAGGTGGACGACATGCGCGCGGCCGGCTTGTCGGCCCGCAAGGTCGAGTACCTGGTGGATCTGGCGCTGCACTTTGCCAACGACCAGGTCCATGTGAAGGCCTGGGCCGAGATGGACGACGAAGCCATCATCACCGAGCTGGTGGCGATCCGCGGCATCGGTCGCTGGACCGCCGAAATGTTCCTGATCTTTCACCTCATGCGGCCCAATGTGCTGCCGCTGGACGACATCGGTCTGCAAAACGGCATCAGCCGCGCCTACTTTTCGGGTGAGCCGGTGAGCCGCAGCGAAATCCGGGAGGTGGCCGCCTCCTGGGCGCCGTTCTGCAGCGTGGCCACTTGGTATATTTGGCGCTCGCTGGACCCGCTGCCGGTCAGCTACTGAAACGTCACCGGACGTCGTCCACACAAGACCAAAGGAGTCACACCTTGGCCAAAAGGAATTTTCTCGACTTCGAGCAACCGATTGCCGAACTCGAAAGCAAGATCGAAGAACTGCGTTATGTGCAGACCGAGTCGGCGGTCGATATCTCGGCCGAGATCGAACAGCTCTCGGGCAAGAGCCTGCAGCTGACCAAAGACATCTACAGCAACCTGACACCCTGGCAGATCACCAAGATCGCACGCCACCAGGACCGCCCGTACACGCTGGACTATGTGCGTGAGATCTTCACGCACTTTCAGGAACTGCACGGCGACCGCCATTTTTCGGACGACCTGAGCATCGTCGGTGGTCTGGCACGTTTCAACGGTCAGCCCTGCATGGTGCTGGGTCATCAGAAAGGGCGCGACACCAAGGAGCGGGGTCTGCGCAACTTCGGCATGACCAAGCCCGAGGGCTACCGCAAGGCCCTGCGCCTGATGAAGCTGGCCGAAAAGTTCAAGCTGCCCGTGTTCACGTTTGTG
>JALOSH010000074.1 GCA_025458545.1 Hydrogenophaga sp. | reverse complement strand
GGGCCCCAGTGGTGCTGGCCACGGGCGTCGAGCGCGGTGCTGAAGTTGAACAGCCGGTCGGGTGTGACGCGCACCGTGCCGCGGATGCGGCGCGGCAATGGCACGCCGACTTCGTCGATCTCGATGTTCAGGCCGTGGCCGTCCCAGTCCAGCTGGCTGGGGCCGATGGTGAAGCGGTTGGCTTCGCGCTGGCAATGGCGAGCGCCGCGCTCGGTCATGCTCCAGCGCCCGGCGCCGGGGCTGTAGAGGGCGACGTTGAGCGCGCAGTGGTCGTCGGGCTGCACGCCGCTGCGGCGGCGCGCCCAGGCGTAGTAGGGCGAGAACACGCTGCCGACGAAGGCGATCAGGGTCAGGCCGTGTTGGCCGTCGTCGCTGAGGGCGTCGATGTACCACCAGAGGTAGCCACCGGGTGCAACCGTCTGGTCAAAGCGGGGCTGGCCATCAGGGCCGCGGCCGCGTACTGCCCCGAGAGTGTCGCCATCGGCACCCCCGGCCCCGGGTGCACGCTGCCCCCCGCCAGAAACAGGCCCGGCACCGGTGTCTTCGCGCCCGACCGCGTGAAGGCCGACGCCCAGCCGTGGCTCGCCTGGCCGTAAAGCGCCCCGCCCGTGGCCGGGAAGAGGCGGTGAAAGTCTGCCGGGGTGGTGCGCAGGGCCCCCGGGCTGTGCCGGGAGAGTGGCAGACCGCAGCGGCTCAGCAGTTGGAAGGCTTGGGTCTCGCATCGGTCGATGTCCTCGGGGGTGGTGGTGTGGCGGTCGCCCGTGGCAGGGGCATTGACGAGAGCGAGCAGGCGTTCGTGCCCGCCGGTCGGTGCGGCGTTGGCGTGGCCTCGGTCTTGCGCGCAGAGGTAGACGGTGGGTGCCTGGGGCAGACGGCCGCGCTGGAAGATGTCGGTGAATTCGTCCTGGTACGAGGTCTGGTCGACCCGCTGGAAGAACAGGTTGTGGCGGTCCAGCGCGAGCGTGCTGGCGGGTGCGTTCAGGCTCCAGGTGACGGCGGACAGCGAGCGCTCGGGGGCCTTGGGTTTCACAGCGCGTTGCAGGGGTTCGCCCAGCAGTCCGCTGCGCAGCGCGGCGGTGTCGCCGTTGAAGACCACGCTGTCGGCGCGCAGGGTGTCGCCGTTGGCCAGGCGCACGCCGCTCACGCGGCCCTGGTGCAGTTCGATGCGCTCGCAGGCCGTGCCGTAGCGGAACAGCGCGCCGCGTTCGCGCGCCAGCCGCTCCAGGCAGCGCGCCAGCGCGTGCATGCCGCCGTCAACGGTCCAGACGCCCGCCATTTCCACCTGGGCGATCAGCATCAGCGTGGCCGGGGCCTGCCAGGGCGATGAGCCGGTGTAGGTGGCGTAGCGGGCAAAGAGCTGGCGCAGGCGCTGGTCTTTGAGCTGGCGGCCCAGGCAGCTCCAGAGATTGCTGAGCGGCCCAAGCGCGGTGAGCGTGGCCAGCCCTTTGAGGCCGATGTCCCAGGTGAGCTGGGCGGGGTTGGGCACGGGGTTGCAGATGTAGGGGGCTGCGAGCGTCTGGTACACAGCGCGGGCTCGTGTACAGAAGGCCTGGAAGCGCTGCGCCTCGGCCGGGCCGGCGAAACGGGCCACGGCGTCGAGCGAGGTGGCGGGGTCTGCGTGCAGATCGAGCTGGCTGCCATCGTCCCACCAGTGGCGCGCCAGCACCGAGAGCGGCTGGATGCGCAGCTCGGCTTCGAGCGAGGTGCCCACATCGGCGAACAGCTGGTCGAACACCCAGCGCATGGTGAACACCGTGGGGCCGCTGTCGATGGGCACGCCGCCCACCAGCGGCTGGCGCAGCTTGCCGCCGGGTGCGGCAGCGGCTTCGACCACGGTCACGTCCAGACCCTGGTGGGCCAGGCGCAGCGCGGTGGCCAGCCCGCCCATGCCCGCGCCGATGACGACCACACGGTGAGTGTTCATGGCGGGCCCGAGATCGGGTAGACGTTGCTGCCGTCGCTGCGCGAAGCGTCTGCGCGCTGCGGGCATGGCCAGCGCCCATGCTGTTCCAGCAGTCGCATGCGCACGAACAGCGATTCTGAAAAGTACTGGTGTTTGTAGGCCGCTTCGATAGCCTGCTGGTGCGCGCCCTGGTGGGCGTACGCGAGCATGGACGGCGTGTCTTTCCAGATGCTGAAGGTGCATTGGCGGATCAGCGGGGCTTCGCCCAGACCGATCGCCAGCGTGCAGCCGCGCGCGGTTTGCATGGCGCTCTGCGCGGCGGGCGCGTTGCGCCAGAACTCCATGGCTTTGGCGGGGCGGATGCTGGCCCGGGTGAGGGCGGCCAGCGGGCGTGTGTCCGGCGGTAAGCCGTCGTCATTGGCGGCGCGGGTGTGGTCGCTCAGCTGGGTGGGGTGGGTGGCGCCCCAGGCCTGGCCGTCCCATTGGCCGCGCGCCGACTCCACTTCCAGCATGCCGTTCCAGAATTCGGCAGCCCGCTCGCGGTAGGCCGCCACCACCGGTCCGGCCAGGAAGGCGCGGGCCTGGTCGGCGTGGTCGAACAGCGTGATCAGACCCTGGTGGCTGGGGCTCGGCCGCAGGCCAAAGCCACCGCCTGCACCACTGCCCATGACCTTGCTGAACACCAGACCAGGCGTTTCCTTGAGCGCGGCGTTGCCTTGCACCAGGCGCATCCAGGCCCAGGTCTGGTGCTGGCGCTGGAAGTTGACCAGGACCACCGCCAGCACGCCCGTGATGGTGATGAGGCCGTTCGGAGGGGTCACCATGCCAGCGGGTCCAGGCGCCAGCGCGCGTGGCGCTGCGGATGACGGGGCACCGGCCCAGACGCAACGAGCAAGCGGCATGGGCGGGTCTTGGCGACCTCCCCTGGGTTCCGGGGTGGCGCGATGCGGTGCAGGGCGAGTGGCATGTCAACCAGCCAGCTCTGCCGGCAGGCGAAACTGGGTGCTCTCTTTCACGCCCGGCAGTTGCACCACCGGACCGGGATGGCGCTCGCGCAGAGACTCCAGCACCTCTTGCACCAGCGGCTCGGGTGTGGAGGCGCCCGACGTGACGCCCACCCGCAGCGTGTCCAGCAGCGGCGAACGCAACCAGTCGGGCTGGATGTCTCGGGCGTCCTGCACCAGGTGCGCAGGCACGCCGGCCTGTGCGGCCACTTCGCGCAAGCGGTTGGAATTGGAGCTGTTGCGCGCGCCGACCACCAGCACCAGATCGACCTGGCCAGCCAGCGCACGCACCGCCACCTGGCGGTTTTGTGTGGCGTAGCAAATGTCGTCGACCTCTGGCCCCACGATGTGCGGGAAGCGTGCCTGCAGCGCCGCGATGAGCTCGCGGGTGTCCTCCAGGCTGAGCGTGGTCTGGGTGACATAGGCGAGCGGTGCCTGAGCCGGAAGGTCCAGGGCCGCGACATCCGCCACACGGCTGATGAGGTGCACCGGAACGTCCACCTGTCCCATCGTGCCGACCACCTCTTCGTGACCGGCATGGCCGATCATGACCAGGCTGCGACCCTGGCGTGCGAAGCGTTGCGCCTGCTGGTGCACTTTGGCCACCAGGGGACAGGTGGCGTCCACCGCGTGCAGATGCAGTTGGTGGGCCTGCGCGACCACCGCGCGGCTCACCCCATGGGCACTGAACACCACCTGGCTGCCCGCGGGCAGGCCGTCCAGCGTGTCCACGAACACCGCGCCGCGCGAGCGCAGGTCGTCCACCACCCGCTGGTTGTGCACGATCTCGTGGAACACGTAGACCGGTGCGCCGTGCAGATCGAGCACCCGCTCGACGATCTCGATCGCGCGCGTCACCCCGGCGCAGAAGCCGCGTGGCTGGGCCAGGACGACTTGCATGGCGTGCGCCTCATGGGGTGTGAAAAGAACAGCAAGGGGACCGCCCGGTCAGGGCTTGACCACATTGATCTCGACGCGGCGGGACTCCGCATCCGCTCCGGCGACCGCGGTCTCGGGCTTCTTCAGCTCGATGCGGTCTTCGGCCACGCCGGCGGTCTTGAGCGCATCCCGCACCGCAAACGCGCGGCGTTTGGAGAGCTCCATGTTGGCTTCGAGGTTGCCCTTCTGGTCGGCGAAGCCTGAGATCGTGACCTTCACACCCGGCTCGGCGACCAGCAGTTTGCCGGCGTCTTCGATCACCTTGCGGGCTTCGTCGGTGAGACCGTCCTTGCCCACGGCGAACAGAACTTTCGCGGGCAGCAGCGCGCTCAGACCGGCGCTGGGCGCTGCGGCTGCGGCTTCTGCGGGCACACCGTCGGCCGGTGCGGCCGCGGCCGCATTGCTCAGCGCGCTGCTCAGGCTTTCCAGACCTGGGTGGTCCTTGAGCATCGGGGCGCCAAACAGAGGCTTGTACGCGCCCTGGTGGCAGGTGGTGCAGTTGGTCTTGGCCACATCGCCCAGGACACCCTTGCGGTTGGCGGGGAAGGTGTCGGTCAGCGGCACCATGAAGGCGTTGTTGATGTCGCGCACCATGCGGATCCCGTGGTAGGCCGTCACGCGTTTGGGCGAGGCGCCTTTCCATTCCCCGAAAGCATTCGTGTTGTGGCAGTAGGTGCAGTTCACACCGAGCGAACCCGACATGTGGGCCATGAGGCTGTAGGTCTTCTCGGTGCTGGCGATGCTGGCCACGTGATCGGTGGGCAGGGCCTTGGTCGCGTTGACCCGGATCGGCTCGGCACCCAGCAGGTAGGGTGTGAACGGATCGTAGGGCAGCGAGGCCAGCTTCACGCTCGGGGCCGGGGTGTTCTGCCCCATCTTGTTGCCGATGAAGTCAGCGCCCTTGGCCTGTGCCTCGGGTTTGAACCAGACGAACTCGGGCACCGGCTGACCGCGGTGGCAGGTGTAGCAGGTCACGCCGGTGGCCGCCACGTGGTTCTTCCAGTCGCTGTTGATGGTCTGCGTCATCTGCACCATCTTGCGGGCAACCACCTTGGTGTAGAGACTGTCGTCGGCAAAGTTGGCCGGGTTGTGGCAGTAGTTGCAGCCTTTTTCGGGCGACACCCAGGCGGTCATGGACACCATGAGCTGGGTGAACTGGCCCACGCTCAGATGACCCAGCACCTTCACGTTCTGGTACACCTCGCTGGCCTTCGGACCTTCTGCCGATGCCGGTGGCTGGGACTCGGGCGCTTTGTTGTCCGCGATCACGGTTTGCATCAGCCTGGGGTTGTAGACCTGAACCATGCCGGTGCCACGGTAGCCGGATTGCACCGTGTCCATGGGAGGACGTTCGCAGGCGCTGAGCAAGGCCAGCGCGCTCAGGGCGATCAGCTTGAGCCAGGCCTTGGGTTGAACGGTGGTTGTGTTCATCATTTGGCTCCTGGTGCGAGTGCGGGGTCCATCACCGCCGGGAAGACGTCGGGATACGGAGGCGCCACGCCATGCTTGATGGCCCAGAGGTACCAGTTGTCGACAACGGTGCCGGTCAGCAGGATGCCGATGCCACCCACCAGCGGGCAGAGCACGGCAAACCACCAGGCCCAGCGGTGGATCGATTCCATCGTGGCGTTGAAGCCCATGGTCCAGCGCCAGAACAGGGCGGCACGCTCGCTGGCGGTGCCACGGTCAACGATCTGCTCGATCTCGCGCTCGCCGCCGAAGCGGCTCACCGCCAGGATGGTCGCGCCGTGCATGGCGAACAGCAGCACCGACCCATACAGGAAGGCAATGGAGAGCGCGTGGAACGGGTTGTAGAACAGGTTGCCGTAGCGCAGCGAGAAGGCCGCGGTCCAGTCGAGATGCGAGAAGATGCCGAACGGCACCGCTTCGCTCCATGAACCCATGAGCACCGGGCGGATGAAGCCCAGCACCAGGAACAGCCAGATGGCAGCGGCAAAGGCCCAGGCCACGTGCGTGCCCATGCCGAGTGCTCGCGCACGGGTGTAGGTTCGTGCCCACCAGAGCAGCAGCGAAACGGTGAGGAAGCCACCCGCCATCAGCCACCAGCCACCGTCATTGAGCGGTGGCAGCGAGAGGCCGTACTGCGCCGACGGCGGCTCCAGCGAGAGCCAGAACAGCTGGCGGATGAACTGGATCGGATCCCAGTTCACCGAAGCCAGCATGTTCATGCCCATGATGTTGAAGGCCAGCACACCGAAGATCAGCGAGGCCAACCCCAGTCCGCCCAGGTAGATCGGGCCAATCTGGGCGTTGCCCAGCCGACCGAACAGGTGGACGATGGCGGGCTCTTTGCCGGTGCGCGGGCTGTTGCCCGGCGGCAGGTGGACGCCGTGGTGCAGCGGCCCGACGGCCTGCACGGTGGTGAAGAGGTTTTGGTATTGCGCCATGGTGTTCTCCTCGTTTTATTTCAAAGGCCATTGCGCCCAGATCGGCATGTTCAGCCACCAGCCCCACCACTCGGGCCAGCCACGGCTCCAGAACGGTCCGCTGATCACGATGCACAGCGCGCTGAACAGCACAGCGGCCAGCGCCAGGAACAGGCCCAGGCGGTGGATGCCCAGGGTGCCCACCGAGTAGCCGATGATGTCGCGGAAGAAGGTGTCTTCGTGTTCGGGTGTCTTTACCGTTTCACCGGGCGCCGGGTTGGTGGCCGACAGCACCAGGGCACCGTGCAGCGACAGGGCGAAGGTGGTGGCGAAGAAGAAGCTCACCGCGATCATGTGAGCCGGGTTGTAGTGGAAGTGCAGGTACTGGTAGCCCACGTTGGACACCCAGTCCAGGTGGCTGAAGATGCCGTAGGGGAAACCGTGGCCCCAGGCACCGAGCAACACCGGGCGGATGACGACCAGCGTCACATAGGCCAGGATGGCCACGCTGAAGGCGGCGGGCACGTGGTAGCCCATGCCGAGTTTTCGGCAGATCTCCACTTCGCGCAGCATCCACGACACAAAGGCACCGATCGCACACACCGTGATCAGCTGCCACAGGCCCCCTTCCATCAGCGGCGCGAAGCGCAGGCCGTACGAAAGGTCGGGCGGGGCAATGTTGATCTGCCACAGGTTCCAGGTGGGGCCTTGCGAAGCGCCCCAGAGGATCATGGCGGTGCCGAGGATGGAGAAAAACAGGGTGGTGACACCGAAGAAGCCGACGTAAAAGGGTCCCACCCAGAAGTCAAACAGGTCGCCGCCAACCAGTGTTCCGCCGCGGACCCGGTATTTCTTTTCAAAGTTGAGCATGGCCATGATGCGGCCCTCCTGACTCAGGTGGTTTTAAGACGTCAAAGCGTGAATGGTGGGAGGGGCGTAGGTGCTGCGCTGCGCTCGCGCGCAGACGCAGCATCTGCACACCTCGTGCGACGTTCAGGACGTCGCCGAAGGGGTTGCAGCAGGCATGGGAGCGAGTTGCGCCGCTGCCGCCGGGGCCGCTTTCGGGCCGTCGAGCCAGTTGAACTTGTTGGTGCTCAACAAGATCAGGTGAATCATGGCCGCGAGTGCAAACAGGAACACTGCTTGTGCAACCATGGTACGGAGGGGGTCAAAAAGACGCCAAATTCTCCACATAATCTCTCTCCTTAAATCAGTTGGGACATGACGGTGTAAACCGCAGCATGGACGCCCGAAAAAATGCTGGTCTTGTGCTCAGCGCCAGGCAGCCATTCCTGCCAGTGCAAGCCGACCAGACGGCCCAGCATCGCAAACGACAGCAGCAGCAAAAAGCACGGGGCAAAAACCAGGACAAACGACAGCTTGTCTTCCCGGTGAGTGGGCTTATGGGTTTCATAAGACACGACGTTCATGGCAGTTCTCCGATCATGAAAAGTGAAGCCGGTCTTGACTCAGAGCCAGGGCCGCCAGAACCACACGAGGGCATGGGCGACCACGGCAATCGCCGTGAACCCAATGAAGCCTTGGATGTAGTACTGGTGGAACTCCTGAGCTTCCTCGTCGGTCAGGCCGGAAATCGATGTCCGTGTAGCCATACGAATGCTCCTTCTAAATAGGCCGTGAGGCCTGTGCTGCGCCCGACCCGCGCAACCTGGGCAGCCGTGGCGAGATGCCACAACGTGGGGGTGACCCGGCCGGGAGGCCGGAGTCCGAATGGGGATTGAAAAGAGCGGCGTTCATGCGGGCTCTCCCAGGCCGAGTTCGCGGCCTGCGGTGTTCACATGGGTTTCGCTCACAGCCTCGTCGCCGCTGTCGCGTGCGCGCTGTTCTGCCGAATCGCGCAGCCGCTTGGCCACCGAGATCTGCACCAGCACCGGCTGGTTCGAGATCAGGGCGTGCAGGCGGGTCTGGGCACTGTCTTCCCAGGGCGTGGCCAGACCAGCCGCCGCGCCGCGCGCCAGGGTCGGGTCGACCTTGTCCATGTCGGTGCCCAGCGGCAGGATGTGAAACAGCGCGTCGAACAGCGCGTTGCACACCTCTTGAATCAGGTAGGTCGCACCGCTGTAGCCCATGAAGGGGGTGCCGGTGTGGCGGCGGATGATGGCGCCGGGGAACGAGGCCGGAATGAAGGCGGCGCGCATCGGGCCGGTGCTCCCGGCTTCGGCGAGGTACATGCGCTCGTTGTAGCTGCCGAACAGGATCAGCGGCGTCTGGGTCTTCACCAGTTCGCGCAACGCGGCGTTGTCGGTCTTTTCACCCGCCATGCGCGAGACCGCGAAGCGGCAGGGCAGGCCCATTTCACTTTCCAGGAAGTGCTGCAGGCCGCGCGCGTAGGTGCCGTTGGCCACCACCGCAAAACTCGCGGTGGCAAAGAAGTCTTGGGTGACCGAGCGCCACAGGTCCCACACCGGCTTGATGGTGGTGTGC
>JALOSH010000073.1 GCA_025458545.1 Hydrogenophaga sp. | reverse complement strand
TCGGGAGTATCGTGCCGGGCGAACTTGGTATTGTACTGAGGATGTTCGGCTTATAAAAAGGGCTTTCTCATGGGGCGCAAAGACAACAACAGCAACCGGGTTGGTACTCGGGTTGCCAAGGCGGTTTTCCCGGTCGGGGGCCTGGGCACCCGGTTTTTACCGGCCACCAAGGCCATTCCCAAAGAGATGCTGCCGGTGGTGGACAAGCCGCTGATCCAGTACGCGGTGGAGGAGGCTTATGCTGCGGGCATCCGCCAGATGATTTTTGTGACCGGGCGTCACAAGCGGGCGATTGGCGACCACTTTGATGCGGCCTTCGAGCTGGAGCACGAACTGGAGCGGGGCCACAAGACGGAGCTGCTGGCGGTGGTCCATGCGATCAAGCCGGACGACATGGACTGCGTGTTCATCCGCCAGCCCCGGCCGCAGGGCCTGGGCCACGCGGTGCTGTGTGCCGAAAGCGTGGTCGGCGATCAGCCGTTTGCGGTGCTGCTGGCCGACGACCTGATGCTGGGGCGCGAGCAGCGCTCCGGCGGACCGACCATCCTTCAGCAGATGGTGCAGGCTTACGAGGCCCACCCGGGCACGGTGCTGGCGGTGCAGGACGTGCCGCGCCAGGATACCCGGCGCTACGGCGTGGTGGATGTGCACGGCGTCAACGCGACCATGGCCGAGGTGTTTGGCATGGTGGAAAAGCCGGCGCCCGAGGTGGCGCCGTCCACCCTGGCGGTGGCGGGGCGCTACATCCTCACGCCCGCCGTGTTCGATAGCATCCGCCGCCAGCCGCGCGGCGCGGGCGGAGAAATCCAGCTCACCGACGGGATCGCCGCCCTGATCGGCACCGAGAAGGTATACGCCTTCCGATACGACGGTGTGCGCTACGACTGTGGTAGCAAGGAAGGCTTCCTGGAGGCCACGATCGATCTGGCGCTGGCCGATCCACAGCTCAGCGCTGCGGTCCGCGCCCACCTGGTCAAGGCGCTCGGCTGAGGCGAGTCCGGGGCGTGCTTCAACGCCCGATCAGGAACACCGCCGGGAGATCGAGCGGAAGTGCGGCCGACGCCACTTTCCGCGCTTTCCATTCGCTGACCAGCCCGCTGCGGGTGGCCTGCTGCCCCAGCGTGAGGCCGCTGCTCACCGCCAGCCGCGTGTGGGGGTGCAGGTGCTGCAGCATCGCCTGCAGCAGCGCGGCGTTGCGGTAAGGCGTTTCGATCAGGATTTGTGTCTGACCGCTCTTGAGTGCCAGCGATTCCAGTTCACGCAGGCGCCGCGCCCGCTCGGCAGGTTCTTGCGGCACATAGCCAACGAACGCAAAGCTCTGACCGTTCAGACCACTGGCAGCCAGTGCCAGCATCAGCGACACCGGGCCGACCAGCGGAACCACCGGCACGCCCAGCGCATGGGCAGCGCGCACGATGGAGCTGCCCGGGTCGGCAATGGCGGGCATGCCCGCTTCGCTGACCAGCCCCATATCGTGGCCATTGAGCGCGGGCGCCAACAAGGGCCGCGCTTCCTGATCGCTGGCGTTGGCGGGCTGGTGATCGCCCTTTTTGTGGGTGTGTCGCGGCAGTTCGGTGATGTGTTGCGCCTGCAAGGGCAGGGCGAGCGGCACCGCCGCGTCGACCCGCTTGAGGAAGGCGCGCGTGCTTTTGGCGTTTTCCGTCACCCAGTGGGTGAGCCGGGCGGCGGTGGTCAGGGTTTCCCGAGGCAGCCACTGCGCCATCGATGCGGCGCTGTGCGACGTGGCGTCGGGGCTGCAGCCGAAGTCGAGCGGCGTGGGGACCAGGTACAGGGTGCCGGTGCGCGGCACATCGGTGGGTGAATGTGAGGGCTTGCTCACAGAACATGCACTCCGGCGGCGCGGATCATGCGGCAGGTGCGGATCAGTGGCAAGCCCACCAGCGCGGTCGGATCGTCGTTGTCGATGCGCTCCAGCAGAGCGATCCCCAGGCCTTCGCTTTTGGCGCTGCCGGCGCAGTCGTAAGGCTGTTCGGTGCGCAGGTAGTGCTCGATCTCGGTATCGCTTAGCGGGCGGAACACCACGCTGACCGGTGCCAGATCGACCTGCTCGAACCCGGTGTCCAGGCAGACCACGGCCAGCGCGGTCTGGAACACCACCGTTTCGCCCCGCATGCGTTGCAACTGGGCCACGGCACGCTCGTGGGTGCCGGGTTTGCCCAGCGGTTCACCGTGCAGGTCGGCCACCTGATCGCTGCCGATCACCACCGCCGACGGGTGGCGGCGGGCCACCTCGCGGGCTTTGGCCAGCGCCAGCCGCCGGGCCAGGTCGGCAGGCTGTTCGCCCGGCTGCGGGGTTTCGTCCACCCGCGGGCTGTCGGTGTCAAACGGAATGCGCAGGCGGGACAGCAGTTCCTGGCGGTAGCGTGAGGTGGATCCCAGGATCAGGGGGCGGCTTGATGGGGAGGGGCGGTCTGGCATGCGGGTATTTTCCCTGCATTCTTTTACACTGCCCGCATGAAGCACAAGCCCAACGCCGTCTGGAACGCCGATCGCCTGGATGTGCGCGCGTTTGCCCAGGCCGAAGCCCATCTGCAGGCCGTGGAACCACTGGCCCGGTTCGAGCGTTTGTCCGAAGAAACGATGCCCACAGCCGACACCGCCCCCTTGGCCGTGACGTGGCAGGCGTCGGGCGAATTGCGCCCCGCGGCCGATGGTCGCGAGGCGGTCTGGCTCCGGTTGCAGGCGCACGGGGTGGTGCCGCTTTCGTGCCAACGCTGTCTGGGCGCCGTCGACGCCCCGCTGGAGATCGACCGCTGGTTCCGTTTTGTGGCCGATGAAGCCACCGCTGAAAGAGAAGACGACGATTGTGAAGAGGACGTGCTGGCGCTGGAGCCACGGCCCAGTCTGCACGAGCTGCTGGAAGACGAGCTGCTGATGGCCTTGCCGCTGGTGCCCATGCACGACACCTGCCCGGAACCGGTGGTGATGCAGGCGGGCGATGCCGCACTGCTGAGCGAGGCCGATGCTGCGCCGCGCAGAAACCCGTTTGCCGAGCTGGCAAAACTCAAGAAGTGAGTGCCTGATCCCAGCTGGGGCCTCTCGATTTGGAGGATGTCTCTGCTTCGGGCTATAATGCACGGCTTTGCGCTGGTATCCGTTTGCACCTTGGTGTGCCAAACCATTCCGGGATCAGGCGCACCCCTAGACCCACCGATTTCAGGAGCCCTCCATGGCCGTCCAGCAAAACAAAAAGTCCCCTTCCAAGCGCGGCATGCACCGTTCGCACAACGCACTGAACGTGCCCGGCATCGCGGTCGAACCCACCACCGGCGAAATCCACCTGCGTCACCACATCAGCCCCAATGGCTTCTACCGTGGTCGCCAGGTGCTCAAAAACAAGTCCGAAGCCTGAATTGACCCTGGATTCCCAGCCTGGTCGCGGTGTCGCGCCGGGCGAAGAAGTCACGGCAATGGCCCAGGCCCGCATGCACCATGCGGGCTTTTTTCATTTTGTGGCGCTTTGAGCGCCCACACCGGAACTTCGTCATGATCACCATCGCTGTGGACTGCATGGGAGGCGATGTCGGCCCGGCGGCCACGCTGCCTGCCTGCGAGGCTTTTCTGGCCAGCCATCCACAGGCCCAGTTGCTGCTGGTGGGGTTGCCGCAAACTTTTCAGGCTTGGCCCCAGTTGCTCAACAACGTGCGCTGCCGTGTGGTGCCCGCCAGCGAGGTCGTGGCCATGGACGACCCGGTGGAGGTGGCGCTGCGCAAGAAGAAAGACTCGTCGATGCGGGTGGCGGTCCAGCAGGTCAAGGCGGGTGCTGCCCAGGCGGCGGTGTCGGCTGGCAACACCGGCGCACTGATGGCGATTTCCCGCTACGTGCTCAAGACGCTCGATGGCATTGACCGCCCCGCCATCGCATCCCAGTTGCCCAACGCCAAAGGTGGCGCCACCACGGTGCTGGACCTGGGCGCCAATGTGGACTGCACCGCAGAACACCTGCTCCAGTTTGCCGTCATGGGGTCGGCGTTGGTGGTCGCCATTTCCGGCAAGGCTGAGCCTACCGTCGGATTGCTCAACGTGGGCGAAGAAGTCATCAAAGGCAGCGAAGTCATCAAAAAAACCGGTGTACTGCTGCGAAATGCGTCCAACACCGGCGATCTGAATTTTTTTGGGAATGTCGAAGGCAACGACATTTTCAAGGGCACCACCGACATCGTTGTGTGCGACGGTTTTGTGGGCAACGCGGCACTGAAGGCGAGCGAGGGCGTGGCCACCATGCTGGCGGGCTTCATCAAGCAAGAGTTTTCTCGCAACTGGTTGACCAAACTGGCGGCTATCTGTGCTTATCCGGTGTTAAATGCCTTCAAAAAACGCGCAGATTACCGCCGCTACAACGGTGCGGCCCTGTTGGGTCTGCGGGGACTGGTGTTCAAGAGCCATGGTTCGGCCGACGCTTTTGCTTTTGAGCAGGCGCTGGCCCGGGCTTATGATGCGGCCCACAATCAGTTGCTGGAGAGTGTGCAGCAGCGCATTGCGCACGCGGCCCAGCTGATTTCGCCGGACGCGGTGCCGAGCGACCTCAAAAGCATCCCCACCATCTGATCCACCATCCTGTCCCTTCCCGCATGACACGCTTTGCACGCATCTCCGGCACTGGCAGCAGCCTGCCACCTTTGCGCCTGACCAATGCGGACATGGTGTCCAGGCTGGCGGCGCGCGGCGTGGAGACCAGCGACGACTGGATCGTGGAACGCACCGGCATCCGTGCCCGTCATTTCGTGGCCGACGGTGTTTTTGCCAGCGACCTGGCCGCCGACGCCTGCCGCCGCGCGCTCGATGCCGCGGGCCTGAAGGCCAGCGAGATCGACCTGATCATCGTGGCCACCTCCACGCCGGACATGGTGTTTCCGTCCACGGCGGCCATCCTGCAGCACAAGCTGGGCATCGCCGGTTGCCCGGTGTTCGATGTCCAGGCGGTGTGCAGCGGTTTCATTTACGCTCTGACCGTGGCCGATTCGCTGATCCGCACCGGCGGCGCCAGCAAGGCCCTGGTGGTGGGTGCCGAGGTGTTCTCGCGCTTGCTGGACTTCACCGATCGGACCACCTGTGTGCTGTTTGGCGACGGGGCTGGCGCGGTGGTGCTGGAGGCGAGCGACACCCCGGGCATTCTGGCCACCGACATCCATGCCGATGGCAAACACACCGGTATTCTGTGTGTGCCGGGCCATGTGTCGGGCGGTGCCATACTGGGCGATCCGTTGTTGAAAATGGATGGTCAGGCGGTGTTCAAGCTGGCCGTGGGGGTGCTGGAAGACACCGCCCGCGCCGTTCTGGCCAAGGCTGGCAAAAGCGCGGCCGATGTCGACTGGCTGATTCCGCACCAGGCCAACATCCGCATCATGCAGAGCACGGCCAAGAAGCTGAAACTGCCCATGGACAAGGTGGTGGTGACGGTGGATGAGCACGGCAACACCTCGGCGGCCTCCATTCCGCTGGCGCTGGACCACGCGGTGCGCGCGGGGCGAATTCAGTCGGGCGACACCTTGCTGCTCGAAGGGGTGGGCGGTGGGTTCACCTGGGGTGCGGTGCTCCTCGACTTCTGAGCCTTGCCCAGCGGCTTTTTTCTCATTCAACACCCATGAAACCGTTCGCTTTTGTCTTTCCAGGCCAGGGATCGCAATCCGTCGGCATGCTCGACGCCTGGGGCGACCACCCGGCTGTGCGCGAAACCCTCAACGAAGCTTCCGACGCCATGGGCGAGGACCTGGCGCGGCTGATCAACCAAGGACCCAAAGAAGCGCTGGCGCTGACCACCAACACGCAGCCGGTGATGCTGGTGGCCGGTGTGGCCGCCTGGCGGGTGTGGCGTGCCGAGGGCGGTGCGCTGCCGGCGGCCGTGGCCGGGCATTCGCTGGGTGAGTACAGCGCGCTGGTCGCCTCGGGTGTGTTGACGCTGGCGCAGGCCGCGCCGTTGGTGCGCTTCCGTGCCGCGGCGATGCAGGAGGCGGTGCCGGTCGGCACGGGTGCCATGGCCGCCATCCTGGGCATGGATTCAGAAAAGGTCAAAGCCGGTTGCGCCGAGGCGCGGGCCCAGTTCGCCGCCGGGAGTGGCGAGGTGGTCGAGGCGGCCAACTTCAACGATCCTTCGCAAACCGTGATCGCCGGCAGCAAGGCAGCGGTCGAAAAAGCCTGCGAGGTGCTCAAGGCCAATGGTGCGAAGCGCGCCCTCCCGCTGCCGGTGTCGGCCCCTTTCCATTCAAGCTTGATGAAGCCTGCCGCCGACAAGCTGCGCGAGCGCCTGGCCGCCACCGCCTTTGCGAGTCCTCAGATTGCTGTGATCAACAACATCGACGTCTCGGTGGAAACCGACGCGGATCGCATCCGCGATGCGCTGTTCCGGCAGGCTTTTGGCCCGGTGCGCTGGGTGGAGTGCGTGGGCGCGATCAAGGCGCGCGGCGTGCACACCCTGGTCGAATGCGGCCCGGGCAAGGTGCTGGCCGGTCTGGTCAAGCGCATCGACGCCGAACTGACCGGTGCCGCCTTGTTTGACCCGGCCTCGCTGGCCGAGGTGAAAACCCTGCTGGCCTGACAAGCCCGCTGTTCTGGAGCCTTATCGATGTCTGAAGTGAAATTTGCGGGCCAGGTGGCCCTGGTGACCGGCGCCTCGCGCGGCATCGGTGCGGCGATCGCGCACGAGCTGGTGGCCAAGGGCCTGGTGGTCATTGGCACCGCCACGAGCGACGAGGGTGCGGCCAAGATTTCTGCCGCTCTGGCGTCTGTGCCCGGCGCAGCGCCCGGTTGCCGCGGTGCCAAACTGGATGTGAACGACGCTACGGCCGCCGAGGCACTGATCGACGAGATCACCAAGGCCTATGGCGGCTTGCAGGTGCTGGTGAACAATGCCGGCATCACCCGAGACATGCTCGCCATGCGGTTGAAAGACGATGACTGGGACGCCGTGCTGGACACCAACCTCAAGGCGGTCTTCCGCATGAGCCGCGCGGTCATCCGTCCGATGATGAAACAGCGCTACGGCCGCATCATCAGCATCACCAGCGTGGTGGGGGCTTCGGGCAATCCGGGGCAGGCCAACTACGCGGCCGCCAAGGCCGGCGTGGCCGGCATGACGCGCGCGCTGGCCCGCGAACTCGGCAGCCGCAACATCACCGTCAACTGCGTGGCGCCGGGTTTCATTGAAACCGACATGACCGCCGCCCTGCCCGAAGAGCAGCAAAAAGCCTTGCTGGTGCAGATTCCGCTGGGACACCTCGGCAAACCCGCCGACATCGCGCACGCGGTGTCGTACCTGGCCAGCCCTCAGGCAGCCTATGTGACCGGGCAGGAACTGCACGTCAACGGTGGCATGTTCATGGCTTGAAGCGCGTTCGCCAGCGTCTTGATTTTTCACGCCGAGAAGCCGTCCGGCGGGCCATCTAGAGACCCCTCTCTAGCCCGGCTAAAATGGCGGCCTGTCATCCAACCACCCTCAGAGGGATTTATGAGCGATATCGAAGCACGTGTGAAGAAAATCATTGCCGAACAACTCGGCGTGGAAGAGGGTCAGGTCACCAAAGAGAAAGCCTTTGTGGCCGACCTGGGCGCTGACTCGCTCGACACCGTGGAACTGGTGATGGCCCTCGAGGACGAATTCGGTATCGAGATCCCCGACGAGGACGCCGAGAAGATCACGACCGTCCAGAACGCCATCGACTATGCGATGACCCACCAGAAAGCCTGAAGCCCACATGAGCCGTCGCCGCGTCGTCGTGACCGGTCTGGGCTGTGTCAGTCCCGTGGGCAACACGGTGGCTGGGGCCTGGGCCAATATCCTCGCTGGTCAATCCGGCATCGGCCTCATCACCCGGTTCGATGCGTCCACCTTCTCCTGCAAGATTGCGGGTGAAGTGAAGGGATTCGATCTGGAGTCCTACATCAGCGCCAAAGAGGCGCGGACGATGGACACCTTCATCCATTACGGCATTGCAGCGGCCCATCAGGCGGTTGTCGATTCCGGTCTGCCTACGGGCGACGCACTGGATGAGGAGGCGGCGACGCGCATTGGCTGCATCGTGGGATCGGGCATCGGCGGTCTGCCGCTGATCGAGGAAACCCACACCGAGTTCACGAACCGCGGCGCTCGCCGCATTTCGCCGTTCTTCGTGCCAGCCTCGATCATCAACATGATTTCGGGCCATGTGTCGATGCGCTACGGGTTCAAGGGACCGAACCTCGCGGTGGTCACGGCCTGCACCACCGGCCTGCATTGCATTGGCGAAGGCGCTCGCAAGATCGAATACGGCGACGCAGACGTGATCGTGGCGGGTGGTTCCGAAGCCACTGTGTCGCCCTTGGGTGTGGGTGGTTTTGCATCCATGCGTGCCCTGTCGACCCGCAACGACGACCCGACCGCTGCGTCCCGTCCGTGGGACAAAGACCGTGACGGTTTTGTGCTGGGTGAGGGCGCTGGTGTGATGGTGCTTGAAGAGTACGAGCATGCCAAAGCCCGAGGCGCAAAGATCTACGCCGAGCTGGTCGGTTATGGCATGAGCGCCGACGCCGGCCACATGACCGCACCCAACATGGACGGCCCGCGCCGCGCCATGCTCAATGCCCTGCGCAACGCCGGGGTGAACGCCGACCAGGTCGACTACCTCAACGCGCACGGCACGTCCACGCCGCTGGGCGATGTGAACGAAACCAACGCCATCAAGGCCGCGCTGGG
>JALOSH010000455.1 GCA_025458545.1 Hydrogenophaga sp. | reverse complement strand
GCCATGAGGGCTCCTCATCAGGGTGGACAGACCGCACGCAAAAGGCCTGGGCATGCGGTCTGTGCATCCCGCTGGAAACGGGAAGGCGGCGGAGCACCGTCCAGTGCCACCGCCGCCGGAACGCCCCGCCCGCGAGGGGCGTGACGCAACCGGTCTGCGCCGATCAACGCAGCAGGGACAGCACGCCCTGGGGCAGCTGGTTGGCCTGGGCGATCATCGCGGTGCCGGCCTGCTGCAGGATCTGGCCGCGCGACAGGTTGGCGGTCTCCATCGCAAAGTCGGCGTCCATGATGCGGCCACGCGAAGCGGCCTGGTTCTCGGACGCGATCTGCAGGTTGGAGATCACCGATTCAAAGCGGTTCTGCACCGCACCGAAGCCGGCGCGAGCGGTGGTGATCTCGTCGATGGCGGCGTCCAGGCTGTCCATGGCCGCCAGGGCGTTGGTGGCCGTCGTGATGTCGGTGCTCACCGAGCTGGTGATGCCCGCGCCAGAAGTCAGGTTGCCGGTGGTGATGGCGATCTGGTCGGTGCTGACGTTGTTGGCGCCCACCTGGAACTGCAGCGAGGCCGATGTGGACAGCAGGTCGGTGCCGTTGAAGGTGGTGCCGGTCAGCACGCGGGTCACTTCCAGGGCGAGTTCCTGGTATTCGGCGTCCAGGTTGGCCTGGTCGCTGGAGGAGTTGGTGGCGTTGGCCGACTGGGTGGCCAGTTCGCGCATGCGCTGCAGCGAATCGCCCACCTTGCCCAGCGCGCCTTCAGCGGTCTGCGCGAGAGAGATGCCGTCGTTGGCGTTGCGAATCGCCACGTTCATGCCTTTGACTTGCGCGTTCATTCGCTCGGCGATGGCCAGGCCGGCCGAGTCGTCTTTGGCGCTGTTCACACGCAGGCCGGAAGACAGGCGCTGCATGGAAGTGGACAGCGATCCGGTGGACGAAGCCAGGTTGCGTTGTGCATTCAGAGATTGCACGTTGGTGTTGATGGTGGTCATATCTAACTCCTAAAAAAATGAAAAAAAGGTAATCCGGCATTCCTGCCAATCTCAACGCCCGCCTTGCGGCGGGCCGCCATGACCGGTGGCTTGTGGCGTGCCGGCTCGGCCCTGGGACCGCTGACCGTCTCGCCGCTTCGCTGGCCGGACGACGAACCTTTTTAGAAGTTCGTTGAGATCAATTTCGGTGGTCTTGCCCTATTCTTTAGCGTCAGGTTGTAACGAGTAGCCAAAAAAAAGCGGGTTTGTCAAGCCCTTTTCTGCGTTTCCGAATCGGTGGCGGCGTTCGGGTGTTCGAGCGTCTGCGGCGCCGCACCGTCGCGCCTTTGCTGGTGATCGCCTGGGCGTGAACAGTGCTATCGGCAGCAAGCGAGCGGACTGCAGGGTGTGGCCGTGCAAACACCGGTGCCTGACCGGTGCCTGGCTTGGTGGACGGTTGACGATCCGGTGTATTGCCTTGCGGTGGGTTGCCACCGGCTGCGGTGGTGCAGCGGGGCGATGGGGCCGCCACCACCGCCGTCAACCCCTGCAGAGGCGGCTCCTTTTTGAGTACCAAGGTTGTAGGCAAATGGCTGACAAGGCGTGAGTGTTCTTCCGACGCTTCGAACAGCCATTTACCGATTCAAGTTTCTTGTGGGGTCGACACAATTGCTCACATCAGGTCAACAAACGTAAGCAGCCCGCTCACACACCGACCTGGCAACACAAGGAGAGATCACATGGACAGCGAACAACTCTTGGCTGAAATCCGCGAAGCCAATCTGACCTACCTGATGCTGGCGCAGAACCTGATTCGCAAAGACCGCGCCGAAGCGCTGTACCGCCTGGGTCTCACCGAAGAAGCCGCCGACCTGCTGGGCATGCTCACCACCGCCCAGCTGCTCAAGATCGCTTCGAGCAACATGCTGCTGTGCCGCTTCCGGGTCGACGACGACCTGGTGTGGAACCTGCTGACCGCTGACCAGCCACAACGTGAAGAAGGTCGACAACAGCACCACCACCCAGCTGCACGCGTCCATCCTCATGGCTGGGCGGTACGCCGAATCGATGACGGCACATTGAATCCCCCCGCGCCGCGGTTCAAGACACCCCCCCGCGCCGCCCTCGGCGTCACCCCCCAGGGGCTTCTTCTTCTGGAGCTACTTCATGGCCACCCCCAAAAGCATCCTCAACGAGTCGCGTGACATCGAGCGCGCGGTGGCCCTGATCCAGCTGGGTGCGCGCCTGCAGGTGCTGGAGTACGAAACCAGCCTGTCGTACGAGCGTCTGCTGCGCCTGTACAAAGAGGTGGCCGGCAAGTCGCCCTCCAAAGGTCAGTTGCCTTTCTCCACCGACTGGTTCCTGACCTGGCAGCCCAACATCCACGCCTCGCTGTTCCTGAACATCCACGAGTACCTGTCCAAGACCAGCGACCTGGAAGAGATCGACACCGTGATCAAGGCCTTCCGCCTCTACAGCGAACAGATGCAGGCCAGCGCCATCGAGCCGCTGCTGTCCGTCACCCGCGCCTGGCGCCTGGTGAAGTTCGTCGACAACGGCATGCTCACGCTCACCAAGTGCTCCTGCTGCGGTGGCCACTTCGTCAGCGAGCCCTACGAGAACGCCAAACATTTCACCTGTGGCCTGTGCCAGCCACCGGCCCGCGCGGGCAAGGGTGCGGCCAGTGGAGGCTTGCGCCTTCACTGAGGGCTGGGCCCACCCCCATCGCTGACTCACTCCGTGTAGTCAGCTCCGCCCCTCAAGGGGCAACACCTGCGGCCTGGCAAAGCCAGCTCCGCGGTGTTCCCGGCACAGACATCTCCCGCCGGACCCACTCCTTGCTGCTGGCCTTCAGCCGCTCAAAGTTTGAAAAGGACCCGCATCAGGGTCCTTTTCGCGTTCATGGGGTGCTTCACACCGACCTACAGTTGGTCGATAGAAAACACAACTTCAAGTGCCTCACACCCTGGGTGTGGGGTCCCCGTCATTCGAGGTCACCAGCATGTTCGTCATCATCGGTTGGGTCGTCGCCTTGGTGTGCGTCTTCGGCGTGTTCATCGCCCACGGCGGCAACATGGCGCCCATCATCAAGGCGCTGCCCTGGGAGATGGGCATGATCGGCGGCGCCACGCTGGGCGCTTTCCTGGTCAACAACCAGATGACCGTGATCAAGGGCACCCTGTCTGGCATCGGCAGTTGCTTCAAGGGCAGCAAGTACACCAAGGCCCGCTACATGGAGTTGCTGGCGTTGCAGTTCGACATCCTTCAGAAGGCGCGCAAAGAAGGCCTCATGGCCATTGAGCAGGATGTGGAGAACCCCGACCAGTCACCGCTGTTCAAGAAATACCCCACCGTGGGGAGTGACCACCACGTCACCGAGTTCATCACCGACTACCTGCGCATGATGGTGTCGGGCAACCTCAATGCGCACGAGATCGAGTCACTGATGGACGCCGAGATCGAGACCCACCACCAGGAGGCGCACGCGCCGGTGGCGGCCATCCAGCGGGTGGCGGGCGGTCTGCCGGCGTTCGGCATCGTGGCCGCCGTGCTGGGTGTGATCAAGACCATGGGCTCGGTGGGCCAGCCGCCCGCGGTGCTGGGCGCCATGATCGGTTCGGCCCTGGTGGGCACTTTCCTCGGCATCTTCCTGGCCTATGCGTTTGCCGAGCCGCTGGCCGGGTTGCTGGAACAGAAAGTGGAAGAGAGCAGCAAAGAATTCCAGTGCATCAAGACCACGCTGCTGGCGTCCATGCAGGGTTACGCCCCGGCCACGGCGATCGAGTTCGGTCGCAAGGTCCTGCTCTCCAATGTGCGCCCGACCTTCGCCGAGCTCGAAGGACACGTCAAAGGGAAGAAGTGACATGGCTGGCGACGGCAAAAAACTCCAACCCATCATCATCAAGCGCATCAAGAAGGGTGGGCATGCGGCCCACGGCGGTGCGTGGAAGATCGCCTACGCCGACTTCGTGACGGCCATGATGGCGTTCTTTCTGCTGATGTGGCTGCTGGGCTCCACATCCAAGGGCGAGCTCGAAGGCATCGCCAGCTACTTCAGTGCGCCGGTCAAGGTGTCGCTCATGGGTGGCGACGGCACCGGCAACAGCGACAGCATCCTGCCCGGCGGCGGGCGCGATCTCAGCAAGTCCGCCGGCCAGGTGGACGGCGGCGACGCCGAGCGCGCCGCCAAGCTGATGGGCGCCCAGATGGCCCGCGCCGAACTGGCGCGCAAGGACGCGCTGCGCATCGATGCGCTGCAGAAAAAGATCGCCCAGCTGATCGCCAACACACCCGAGTTGCAGGCCTACGGATCGCAGATCCGGCTGGAGAAAACCGGCGATGGTCTGCAGATCCAGATCGTGGACGAACAGAACCGGCC
>JALOSH010000072.1 GCA_025458545.1 Hydrogenophaga sp. | reverse complement strand
GCCCATGCCAGCCCCACCCCAGACCCTGCTGCTGTTCAACTACGACTGGGACGCCATCGGCCACGCGCGGGCCGGTGCGCAGCGCGGCATGGCGTTCGACGAAGACGGCTTCGACCTGTTTTCTTTCCCCAGCAATGCCCACCTGGTGTGGTTCGACATGGCGCGCTATGTGCAGCGCCTGGCGCGCCAGGCGCGGGCCAAGGGCTGGCGGGCCGTCAGCTCCAGCCACGAACAGTTCGGCGCCCTGGCCGCCGCCCTGCTGGCCGAGCGCATGGGCTGGCCGGGCACGCCGGTGGCCGCCGTGCTGGCCTGCCAGCACAAGCTGTACGCGCGCCAGGTGCTGCAGCGGGTGGCGCCCGAGGCCAATGTGCCGTTCGAGCTGCTCGACGCCGAATACGGCGCCCCCATTCCCAGCGGCATCGAATACCCGCGTTTCGTCAAGCCGGTGAAGGCCGCGTTTTCGGTGCTGGCGCGCACCGTGCACAACCACGCCGAGCTGCACCGCCACACCCGCTTCGGCGCCTGGGAGCTGTGGGTCATCCGCCGCCTGGTCGAGCCTTTTGAACGCATGGCGCAAGAGCGCCTGGGCCCCAACCTGCCCAGCGCGCACCGCATGCTGCTCGAAGAGCCGGTGCGCGGCGATCAGTTCAACCTCGACGGCTACGCCTTCAACGGTGCGGTGAACGCCATCGGCGTGGTCGACGCCGTCATGTACCCCGGCACCCAGGCCTTCATGCGCTTCGAGTTGCCGAGCAAACTCCCAGCTGATGTGCAGGCCCGCGCGCTCGACGTGGCTCGCCGCTTCCTGCAGGCGGTGGGCTTCACCCACGGCCTGTTCAACATGGAGTTTTTCTACAACGCCGCCACCGACCGGCTCAGCGTGATCGAGTTCAACCCGCGCATGGCCTCGCAGTTTTCCGATCTGTACCTGCGAGTGCTGGGCGTCGATCTGCACGCGCTGGCGCTCGCCCTGGCGCACGGGCAAGACCCGGCCAGCGTGCCGCGTGCCGCGCCCACCGCCGGTGTGGCGGCCAGCTTCGTCTACCGCGTGTTCGATCCGCAACAACCCGCGCCCATGCCTGGCACCGCGCAGCGCCAGGACTTTGCCGACCGCTTCCCCGATGCGTTGCTGTTCCGCTTCCCCAAGCCCCGCGGCTCCATGGAGCGCGACTTCAAATGGCTCGGCAGCTACCGTTACGGCATCGCCCACCTGGGCGGCGCCGACGCCGCCGACCTGCGCGCACGCTGCGAAGCTGCCAGCGCCGCGCTCGGCTGGCTGGCGCCGTACCACGACGAAGGCGGTGTGCCGCTGCCGGTCTGCGCCAGCCCGGCACCGAACGCGTCGGGTGCCCTGGCCCTGTCACCCGGCACATGGCCGCTGCGGGGCTGACGCCAGGCCGAACCGTGCAGTGGTCGCGCCGCTCCCTGCTGCTGTCCGGCGCCGCTGCCGTGGCTGGTTGCAGCCTCGCCCCCGATCAAGACCACAACGGGCCCGATGCCCCACGCGCCGAGGCCCTGCAACGCCCGGTGCGCACCGCCTGGGTGCTCAGCTCCGGCGGACCGCGCGGCTTCGTGCACGTGGGCGTGCTCAAGGCGCTCGAAGCGCTGGGCCTGAAGCCCGACCTCATCGTGGGCGCCTCGGCCGGTGCGCTGGTGGGTAGCCTCTGCGCCTCGGGCGTGTCCGCAGCTGAGATCGAAACACTCGCGCTCGACTTGCAGGCCTGGTCGCTCGGGCGCCTGGCCCTGGGCACACCCGAGCGACTGAGCGGCGGCGCAGTGGCCGAGCTGGTGCGCGATCGCGCCCGGGTGCCGCTGCTCGAACAGATGCCCGTGCCCATGGCCTGCGTGGCGCTGCGCCGCAGCGACCGGGCCGTGGTGGCTTTCACCGCGGGCGACGCCGGGCTGGCCGTGCAGGCCTCCGCCGCCATCGAAGACCAGTTTGCGCCGGTGCGCATCCGTGGCCAGCGCTACGTGGACCCCGACTGGAGCACACCGCTGCCAGTGCGCATCGCCCGGGCGCTGGGCGCCCAGCGCGTGCTCGCGGTCGACGCCAGCGTCCACCTGGACCGCGTCCCGGCGGGCGCCGAGCGCTACCGTGAGAGCGACCTGCGCAAAAAAGCGCTGATCGACGCCGACGCCGCACAGGCCAGCCTGCTGCTCAAACCCGACTTCGGCTACTGGGTCAGCCTCTCCCGAGAGTTCCGCGAACGCGCGATCGCGGCGGGTTACCGGGAGACGATGGCGCAGGCGGCGGCGCTACGGGACTTGCATGCGGGGTGAGGGTTTGCCGCGGGCCTGAGCGATGGCAGGTGTCGGCCAGTAGCGGGCACCGGAAAACGACGGCTTCAACACCCCTCTGTCAGACATGGTTCACCTGCTGCACATTCGCTGCCGTCCGCGTGAAATCCCAAAGCTGCTTGTCACTCGCCGCCAAAGCAGTGCCAGCTTGGTCGCTGTCGCGGACTCATGCCAACAAGTCGATCGGCCGGGGCACCCCGTGTGTTGTGGTCTGGCAGCAAGCATTCAACCGGGCCACGATCGCGCTTGCAGGCGCCTGCGGGTCGAGCTGCGCGCCGCGCGCCGCGCGCCACACGCCACGCCCCTAAGTCACTGGACGTAGCGACCGCAATGCTATCGATTACCTGTCGCGACGTTTCGTGGCTCAGGCCAGCGCGGCCTTCTCGGCGTCCTCGCCATTGGTAAAGACAGGGATCAGCTGATCGACCCCGGTGGCCTCTAGGCTCATGGAAACGCTCGAGCCCTGGGAAACGACGACTGCCAGCTTGCCGCCGCGCTGTTGTACGGCCTTGGCGCAGGCCAGCATCGCGCGGATACCGACCGAGGCCAGAAAACGCACAGAGGAGAGGTCGATGATGACCGCCGGCTTGGGCGCCTCAACCAACTCCATGAGCTGCGCCGACACGGAGGTCGTACCCTCCATGTCCAGACGACCAAAAATCACGATTCGACGCAGGTTGGCTCCAACGTCCTGATAGGTGACAGACATGATGAGTGGTCCTTCTTGATAACGACACAACAAGCGGCGGTCCGTCCCTCGGCGATGGCTCTGAGGCCTCAGCGGTCCCCCACGTCGGTGACTGGTCCCATCTTAGAATGTAAGGGAACTGCAGAAATGTTTTTCCTCCATTGCCATACCGGCGGCAAGCCGATCCTTGACCCAGCTGACTGGGCATCGCTTCTGATGGCAGGGTTAAGGGCGAGCAATCCGGCAGGATCAACCCTTCAGCCAGCAGGGCCGAGTTGTATCGAACCATCCACGGGAGAAAGCCCATGTCGATCACGTTCGAAGACACCCAAGGGACATTGCGGCGTATCCGACTGACCGGCCGTCTCGACATTCTGGGCATAGAAGCCATATCGGCCACCTTTGCCGAGTTGGCGAAGTTCACCTCCCGCAGCATCGTCGTTGACCTCAGCGGCGTGGACTTTCTGGTTTCGTTTGGTCTCAGGGAACTTATCACCAATGCGAAAGCAGTTCAGCAGCGTGGCGGGCGCATGGTCATCTTCGTGGGCAGTAACACGGCGGTTCACAAGACCCTGGAAACCACCGGCATCGACACGCTGATTCCGACCTTTGCCGATGCGGCGCAGGCCGATCGCGCGGCGGCCGCGTAGCATCGCATGCACACCAACTTTGCAGCCCGCACTGAGGCGCTGGAAGTGCCGGCGCATCTGTCGGTGCTGCGGCAGGTGTCAGCCTGGCTGGAGTCCCAGGCAAGAGCCTGGTGCGTTCCCGAGGATGTGCTGCCCCGTCTCGATTTGTGCCTGAATGAGGTCATCGCAAACTGCGTCACGCACGGTGGGCCGGAGGTGTTGGACGCTCCGCTGGCCGTACAACTGTCGCTGGCGTCCACGCACGACCAGCACCTGTTGACACTCACGGTAGCCGACAGCGGCCAGGCCTTCGATCCGACCTCGGCAGTTCCCAGGGAGCGCGCTGCCCGCCTGGCCGATGCCACGCCAGGTGGGCTGGGCATCCTCATGATGCGTCAGAACGCCACGAGGCTGGTGTACCGCCGAACCAGCAGCCGCAACCACATCGAAATGCTGTTCCAGTTCGACAACCCGAGGCCGGAACCCTTGCGCCGATTGGCGCTGTCCACCGCCAACCCAGCGCAACGCGGCTGTGAGCGCGAGGGCCCGATGCAGCGATCCGGACAAGACAGCCCGACCCGCAGCCTGGCCTGGATTCCGCTGTTCAAGGACGCACCCCCGCAAGCCTTGGAAGGGGTGATGCAGGCCTGCGAACTGCTCGAGGTTGCTGCTGGCACGCCGCTGCTCGTGCCTGGCCAGAACAACCGCAACGTCTACATTGCGCTCAGCGGTACCGTTGTCGCCCACCTGGGTTACGGGCGCATGCCCCAGGCGCCGGTGACGATCCCGCCCGGCCAGTGCATTGGAGAGCTCTCTGCGATCGATGGCAAACCGGTGTCCACGCTGGTCGTGGCAACGACCGACGCGCAGGTGCTGCGCATCCAGCAAGAGATCTTCTGGGGCGATCTCATGACGCTCAACGGCGTAGCCGAAAATTTCCGCATCATTCTGAGCGATCGGGTCCGCAAGTCCAAGGAGCAGGCATTGCAGGCGCAGCGCGGCCAACTGGAGGTCGAGCACCTGACCAAGGAGCTGCAGATCGCACGCCAACTTCAGATCAGCATGCTGCCGTTGCAGCGCCCGCTGTTCGGGCACCGCAGCGATCTGGAGATCTGCGGATTCATGGAGCCCGCATCGGCGGTGGGTGGCGATTTTTTTGACGCCTTCTTCGTGCGCGAGAACCACTTGTTCTTCTGCATTGCCGATGTCTCTGGACACGGCATCGCGTCGGCGCTGTTCATGGCGCGTGCCATGGGACTGATCCGCGTGCTGGCCATGGGCGTCCTGCAACCACACACGCTACTGAGCGAACTCAACGAGCGGCTGTGCGCTGGTAACGACGCCAACCTCTTCGTCACGATGTTCTGCGGCATTCTGGACATTCGCAACCGGAAACTGCTCTATTCCAATGGCGGCCATTGCGCGCCGATGCTGCTGCACCCTGCTGGCTCGCGCATGCTGCCGATCCCGAAGGGCCCGCTGGTGGGCGCGTTCCCGGGCTGCCAGTACCGGTCCATGGACATGGTGTTGGGCCACCAGGACACCCTGTTTTGCTATACCGACGGTGTGACGGAGGCGCGCAACCCCGAGGGCGACGAACTGACCGAGGCGCGTTGCCTGCAAATCCTGGAGGGCCTGCAGGCGCTGGCGGCGGGCGATTTGCTCGACGGTGTGCGGGCCCAGGTGTCCGCATTCACCGGGACCGACGATCTGGAGGACGACTGCACCATGCTGGCGATTCGTCTGCCCTGACGGTCCCGCCGTGAGCCGCGCACGTCAGTTCTTCGGGGTTGACCTTGATTCCTATGTTGCCGCGCTGACGCATCGAGCAGCGCCGCCACAGATGCGGTTTGGCGTTTAAGCTACCTGCTGGGATTGGCCGCCAGTAGCCTGCATGCTGGGCTTCTGCGGGGGAGAATCGGCTGAGTTTCAGGCCGTGGCACGTGTCTTAATCACCTTGAGTGCTCCCCCAGATGTGTGCCCTCGGCTATGGGTCGTCCTTCGGGTGCCAGTGTGTGAGTTCGACCGGCATTCGGGGCGGCGAGATCTGGCCAGCGGATGTCTCCTCGGGGTGGACACCGGCCGACCAACTCCATACCCTCAAGGCGCCGCCGGTACCACCTGCGCGCCGCCCGGCATCACTGGCAGCGTGCCCGCTGCGCGCTTGCTCTCCCACTCGGCTTGCAGGGCGGCGTCGGTCTTGTAGTGCGGCACGCGCAAGACCATGCGCTTGTAGCGAACCCAGAGCGGGTTGGAACCGGCGATCTCTTCGCGCCAGTATTGGTGCGCGCGTTGCAGGTTGAGCTCGGTCTCCATCTCGAACTGGTCGCGCGAGGCCTGGCCACCGAACACATACAGCTTGCCGCGGTAGATACGCCAGGTGTTGGGCCCGCCGCCTGCGCCCCAGGGCACGGCGTAGTTGATGCCGTTGCTGCAGTAGCCACCGAACTGCGGCATGTACCGGGTGGGTTCGCGCAGGAACGCGGCTCGGTTCGCCTCGCTGGCAAAGCGCCAGGTCACGCCCAGGTGTTCGGCCTGGATGGCGGGGTTGCCTGGCACGGCGTTGTTCTGGGTGAAGTAGGCCACCGCGTCGTGGCCCATCAGCATCAGCTTCTCTGCAGACGCATCGCTGGTGGTGCGAAACGGTGGCCCCTGGTCGTTGGTGCCTGCGGCCGTGGCCAGGTTGGCGCAGCCGGTGCTCATCAGGCCGGCCGCGCTCGCGGCGATCAGGGTGAGGGCGTGTCGTCTTTTCATGGTGTGCTCCTGGTCGAAAGGGTGTTTCAGAGGTCTTTCACCAGGCGCACGCCGCTGAACTGCCAACGCGCGTCGGTGGGGAAGAAGTTGCGGTAGCTGGCGCGTATGTGCTCGCGCGGTGTGGCGCAGGAGCCGCCGCGCAGCACCATCTGGTTGACCATGAATTTGCCGTTGTATTCGCCCACGGCGCCAGCCCAGGGGCGGTAGCCGGGGTAGGGCAGGTAGCTGCTGGCGGTCCATTCCCACACGTCGCCGCCCATTTGCTGCAGCCCCGTGCCGCTGCGCGCGAGCGGCATGGGGTGCAGCGCGCCACTCTCCAGGAAGTTGCCTCGGGTTTGAAGTTCGGCGCCGAGCGTGCTCGCCGCCTGTTCCCACTCGGCTTCGGTGGGCAGACGGATCGGTTCGCCGTCTTGGGCGGCGCGCCAGCGGGCGTAGGCGTCGGCCTCGAACCAGCTGATGTGCACCACCGGGGTGTGTGGGTCGATGGGCACGCGGCCGTGCAGGGTGAAGTTGGTCCAGCCGCCGTGTTGCGCCGGGTCGCCGCTCGGCTGCCAATACAGTGGCGCCTCGATGCGCTGGGTGCGCAGCCAGTCCCAGCCAGCGGCCATCCACCAGCGCGGGTCGGCGTAGCCGCCATCGTTCATGAAGTCCAGCCATTCGCCGTGGGTGACGAGCCGGTTGGCGATTGCGTGGGGTTGCAGCAGCGCGGCGTGTGCCGGGGTTTCGTTGTCGAAGGCAAAGCCGTTGCCGCTGTGGCCCAGCCGCACGGTGCCACCGGGAAACGGCACCCACTCCATGGGCGCGGCCACCACGCTGCTCAGCGGCCACTGCGGGTGGTAGACCGGCTGCAGCGGGTTGCACGAGAGCAGGTGTTTGATATCGGTGAGCAGCAGTTCCTGGTGCTGCTGCTCGTGCTGCAGGCCCAGTTCCATGAGCGTGTTCAGTTCTTCGTCGGGTTCGTGCTGCTGCAGCAGCACGGCGATGCGCGCGTCCACCTGGGCGCGCCAGGCCTTCACCTCGGCCAGGCCGGGGCGGGTGATGAGCCCGCGCTGGGGGCGTGGGTGCTGGTCGCCCACGCCCTGGTAGTAGCTGTTGAACAGCACGCGAAAGGCCGGGTTGAAAGGCTGGAAGCCGGGCTCGAAACGTTCGAGGATGAAGGTTTCAAAAAACCAGGTGACGTGGGCCAGGTGCCATTTGGTGGGGCTGGCGTCGGGCATGGACTGCACCTGGCAGTCGGCTTCGCTCAGGGGAGCGGCCAGGGCCAGGGTCTGCGCGCGCACCCGGGCGTAGCGTTGGGCCAGCTCGCTGGTGTGGGTCGGGGTGTGAACCCGTGTCTGGGCTTTCATGGGGTGTTTCCTCGGTAGATGGCGCTGGCGATGTAGCCCATGCCCCACTGGGTGTTGCGCCATTCGAAGCCGTCGCAATGCGCGGCCACATGGCTCCAGGGTTCCCACAGATCGGCCGCTTTGGCGTTGTAGGGGCGGTTCTTCAGCCAGGCCACGATGTTCAGCGGCCCGGTCCACCAGGGGAAAAACTTCATGCCGGCCATGGCCACGCGCGCGCCGGGCCGCACCTGCCGCAGGATGTTGGCCACCGCCTCGGGCGTGCGGCAGATGTCGTGGGTGTAGTTGAACAGCACCGCGTCGGCCAGCGCGGGCAGCCGCACGGTTTCGGCCGCCTCGTTGGCGTGCCACACGTTGGCCCAGCCTTCGCGTTGAACGCGCTGCTGCGCGAAGGCAAACATCTCGGGGCTCTGTTCGAAGGCCAGCACCCGTCCTGCGTCGCCCACGCCTTCGCGCAGCAGCGCATAGCTCAGGCCGGTGCCGGCGCCCACGTCGAGCACCGTCTGGCCGGGTTGCAGTTGCAGCAGGGCGATGGTGCGCCGGCGCAGCGGCATGGTGAATTCGGAGGAGGCGTCGTAACCCGCCGCTTTGCTGCGGTAGCGCGCGATGGACAGTTCGTTGTCGGTCATGTCCAGATGGGTCGTGTCAGACGTCAGGAACTTACACGCGAGGCCGAATGCAGGCCCATCACACCGATGACGATCAGGCCGATGCTCACCATCTTGATGGCGGTGGCCGGTTCTTTGAAGTAGTAGATGCCGATCAACGCGGTGAGCACCGTGCCCACGCCCGACCACACGCCGTAGACCACGCTCAGGCCCAGCACGCGGATCACCAGCGTGTTGAGCGCGAACGAAGCGGCGTAGAACACGAAGATCAACACCGAGGGCGTGAGCCGGGTGAAACCTTCCGACAGGCGCATGCTGGTGGTGCCGGCCACTTCCAGCAGGATCGCCACCGAGAGCACGGCCCAGGCCTGGGAGACGGA
>JALOSH010000071.1 GCA_025458545.1 Hydrogenophaga sp. | reverse complement strand
GTGGGTGGCAGCCTGGGAGCCAAAGCGCTCAACGACACCGTGCCGCAAGCGCTGGCTCTGATTCCCGAAGCCCTGCGTCCTCAGGTGACCCACCAGGCCGGCGAAAAGCAGATCGATGCCCTGCGCGCCAACTACCGCGCCGCGGGCGTGCAGGCCGAGCTCACGCCCTTCATCCAGGACACGGCCAGCGCCTTTGCCGACGCCGATCTGATCGTTTGCCGCGCCGGCGCCAGCACCGTGACCGAGATCGCAGCGGTGGGTGCGGCCGCGCTGTTTGTGCCCTTTCCCCATGCGGTGGACGACCACCAGACCACCAACGCGCGCTTCCTGGTCGAAGCCGGTGGTGCGTGGCTGGTGCAGCAAACCGCCTTCACGCCGGCTTCGCTGGCGCAACAGCTGCAGAGCCTGCAGCGCGATCAACTCCTGGAGATGGCCACCAAGGCCAAGCAGATGGAAACCGTGGCGGCCGTGGTGTCCGCCTGCGAGCAGCTCGCGAAAGTCAAAACAACATGAAACACGCCATTCGTCACATCCACTTTGTGGGCATCGGTGGTTCCGGCATGAGCGGCATCGCCGAGGTGTTGCTCAACCAGGGCTTCGTGGTTTCGGGCAGTGACCTGGGCGAGAACGCCGCCACGCGCCGCTTGCAGTCGCTCGGCGCTGCGGTGCACCTGGGCCACGACGCGGCCTTCATCGAAGGGGCCGATGCCATCGTCACCTCCACCGCGGTGAAGAACGACAACCCCGAGGTGGTGGCTGCACACGCCAAGCTGGTGCCGGTGGTACCGCGCGCGGTGATGCTGGCCGAGCTGATGCGCATGAAGAAGGGCATCGCCATCGCGGGCACGCACGGCAAGACCACCACCACCAGCCTGGTGGCCAGCGTGCTGGCCGCGGCCAACCTGGACCCGACGTTCGTCATCGGCGGTCGCCTCAACAGCGCGGGCGCCAACGCGCAACTGGGATCGGGTGAGTACATCGTGGTCGAGGCCGATGAATCGGACGCTTCGTTCCTGAACCTGCTGCCGGTGCTGTCGGTCGTGACCAACATCGACGCCGACCACATGGACACCTACGGCCACGATTTCGGTCGCCTCAAGGGTGCGTTCATCGAGTTCCTGCACAAGATGCCGTTCTACGGCGCGGCGGTGGTGTGCGTGGACGACCCGGCGATCCGCGAAATCCTGCCGCAGATTGCGCGCCCCATCACCAGCTACGGCGTGAGCGAAGACGCACAGGTCCGGGCCGTCAACCTGCGCGCGGTCGGCGGGCAGATGCATTTCACCGTGCAGCGGCGCAACGGTGTGGAGCTGCCCGACCTGGACGTGGTGCTCAACCTGCCGGGGCACCACAACGTGCTCAACGCGCTGGCCGCCATTGGCATCGCGGTCGAGATCGGTGTGCCCGACGCCGCGCTGGTGCAAGCCCTGGCCGAGTTCAAGGGCGTGGGTCGGCGCTTCCAGCGTTACGGTGAAGCGGCCTTGCCATCGGGCGGCAGCGCCACCCTGGTGGACGACTACGGCCACCACCCGGTGGAAATGGCGGCCACGCTGTCGGCTGCGCGCGGCGCCTTCCCGGGCCGCCGTCTGGTGCTGGCCTTCCAGCCACACCGCTACAGCCGGACGCGCGACTGTTTTGAAGACTTCGTGAAGGTCATCGGCCACGCCGATGCGGTGCTGCTGGCCGAGGTCTACGCGGCGGGCGAGGCGCCCATCGTGGCGGCCGACGGTCGCGCCCTCGCTCGCGCATTGCGCGTGGCGGGCAAGCTCGAACCGGTGTTCGTGGACGACATCGCCGCCATGCCCCAGGCCATCCTGGACAACGCGCGGGATGGCGACGTGGTGCTTTGCATGGGGGCCGGGTCCATCGGGGCGGTCGCGGGGCAGGTGGTGGAACTGGCACAAGGAGGCCGACAATGAATGCGACGGTGAACGCACCGCAAGTGGAAGCCCAGGCGCTGGGCAAGGTGGCCGTGCTGCTGGGTGGCCGTTCGGCCGAACGTGAAGTCTCGTTGATGTCGGGTACCGGTGTGCTGGCCGCCTTGCTGTCCAGGGGCGTGGACGCCCACGCCTTCGATACGGCAGAGCGTGATCTGGGGGATCTCAAGCGCGAAGGCTTCAGCCGCTGCTTCATCGCGCTGCATGGCCGCTTCGGCGAAGACGGCACGGTGCAGGGCGCGCTGGAGCTGATGGGCATTCCCTACACCGGCCCCGGCGTGATGGCCTCGGCCGTGGCCATGGACAAGCTCATGACCAAGCGCATCTGGATCGCCGAGGGCCTGTCCACACCGGCCTGGCGCCAGGTGCACAGCGCAGCGCAGACCCGCGCTGCCTTCGAGGCGCTGGGCTCGCCGATGATCGTCAAGCCGGTGCGCGAGGGTTCCACCATCGGCCTGACCAAGGTCACCACGCTGGACCAATGCGACGCCGCCTACGCGCTCGCCGCCGGGCAAGACCCGATGGTGATGTGCGAACAGTTCATCGCTGGCGACGAGGTCACCTGCCCGGTGCTGGGCACAGGCGCTGAGGCGCGCGCGCTGCCAGTGATCCGCATCGTGGCGCCCGACGGCAACTACGACTACCAGAACAAATACTTCACCGACGACACGAAATACCTCGTGCCCTGCGGCCTGCCCGAAGGCGAAGAGGCCGCCATCCAGGCGCTGGTGCTCAAGGCCTTCCTCACGCTGGACTGCCGCGGCTGGGCCCGGGCCGACGTGATGATCGACGCGCAGACCCGCAAGCCCTACCTGCTGGAGATCAACACCTCGCCGGGCATGACCAGCCATTCGCTGGTGCCGATGTCGGCACGCGCGGCCGGGCTGTCGTATGAAGACCTGTGCCTGACGCTGCTGGCCAGCGCCTCGCTCGACAACGTCAAAACGCCCAAGACCTGATTCCAACCCGCCATGGACCGCGCCGAACTGCCCCTGGACATCAAGCTCATGACCGTGGCCACCCGCGCCCTGGTGGTGGTGTTTGCCGTCCTGTGCCTGGCCGCGTTCAGCCTCTGGGCGGTGCGGCACCCGGCGTGGTCGGTGCGGGCGATCACGGTGCACGGCGATGTGGTGCACCAGAACGCGGTCACCTTCCGCGCCCAGCTGGCTTCGCAGATGAAGAGCCTCGGTGGCGGCTTCCTCACGCTGGACCTGATGCAGGTCAAGCAGCTGTTCGAGGCCGTGCCCTGGGTGCGCCAGGCGGTGGTGCAGCGCGAGTTTCCCAACCGCCTGCGCGTGACCATCGAAGAGCACCAAGCGGTGGCCTGGTGGGGCCAGTCGGGGTCGGGCCAGTTGGTCAACCGCCTGGGCGAGGTGTTCGATGCCAGCCCGGACGACAGCGACAACCTGCCCGAACTCGCCGGCCCCGCCCACCAGTCGCAGCAGGTGTGGGCCCTGTACCAGACCCTGCAGGCCGAATTGAACCGTCTGGAGCTGGGCCTGGCCCGGCTCGAACTCAATGCGCGCGGCAGCTGGAGCGCCGACCTGGACAACGGCGCGCGCATGGAGCTGGGCCGTGGCACACCCGAGGAGCTGCTGGCCCGCACCCAGCGCTTCACCAGCACGCTGAGCCAGCTCACCGAGCGCTATCCGGGCGCGCTGCAGTCGGTGGACCTGCGTTACCCCAACGGTTATGCGCTGCGCATGCGTGGCGTGACCACCCTGACCGAAGACAGCCCGAACACCGCGCCCAGCGCACCGCAGAACACAAGGTAATCGAGAACACATCATGGCCAAGGAATACAAAGACCTCGTCGTCGGACTCGACATCGGCACCGCCAAAATCATGGTGGTGGTGGCCGAGGTCCAGGCCGGTGGTGAACTCAAGCTCGCGGGACTGGGCGTGTCCAGCAGCCACGGGCTCAAACGCGGCGTGGTGGTCAACATCGACGCCACGGTGCAGAGCATCCAGGCGGCGCTGAAAGAAGCCGAGCTGATGGCCGACTGCCGCATCGCCCGCGTGTACACCGGCATCACCGGCAGCCACATCCGGGGCATCAACAGCAGCGGCATGGTGGCCATCAAGGACCGCGAGGTCACACCGGCCGACGTGGCGCGCGTGATCGAAACCGCCAAGGCGATCAACATCTCGACCGACCAGCGCCTGCTGCTGGTGGAGCCGCAGGAATTCGTGATCGACGGCCAGGAGGTGAAGGAGCCGATCGGCATGAGCGGCATCCGCCTCGAAGCGAAGGTGCATATCGTGACCGGCGCCCAGAGCGCGGCCGAGAACATCATCAAGTGCGTGCGCCGCTGCGGCCTGGAGGTGGACCAGCTCATGCTCAACCCGCTGGCCTCCAGCCAGGCGGTGCTGACCGACGATGAGAAAGAGCTGGGCGTGGCCCTGGTGGACATCGGAGCCGGTACCACCGACGTCGCCATCTTCGCCGGTGGCGCGATCCGCCACACCGCCGTGATTCCGATCGCCGGTGACCTGATCACCAGCGACATCGCCATGGCGCTGCGCACGCCCACCAAAGACGCCGAAGACATCAAGGTCGAACACGGTTGCGCCAAACAGTTGCTGGCCGACCCCGACCAGCAAGTGGAAGTGCCTGGCCTGGGCGACCGCGGCCCGCGCATGCTGAGCCGCCAGGCGCTGGCCGGTGTGATCGAGCCCCGGGTGGAAGAAATTTTTGCGCTGGTGCAGCAGGTGGTGCGCGACTCCGGCTTCGAAGAAGTGTTGTCTTCCGGCATCGTGCTCACCGGTGGCAGCGCGGTCATGCCGGGCATGGTCGAGCTGGGCGAAGACATCTTCTTGAAGCCGGTGCGGCGCGGCATCCCGCACTACGACTCGGCCCTGTCCGACATGGTGGCCCAGCCGCGTGCCGCCACGGTGATGGGCTTGCTCGAAGAGGCCCGTCTGGCGCGGGTGCGCGGGCACAAGGTGTCGCAGAAGGCGGGCTCGATGCAGGGCGCGCTGGACCGGGTCAAAAACTGGTTTGTGGGGACCTTTTAATGAATCACCCCCGCCGCGCTGTGCGCGACCCCCTCAAGGGGGCGACACCTCTGGCCCGGCCAAGCCGGTTCCACGGTGTCCCTTGGTTGGACCCGTGCGGCCCGCCACGAACATTGCGCCGAAGGCGATGGCGATGCTCCGAACACACCGGACCGCCTGGCTGAGGCGCCCCACAGCAGAACGGACCGAATTCGAACCCTTTTTTAAATGAAAACCGCCCGGGACCCCGGTTCCAGGGCACCAACAGGAGAGAAGCATGAGCATCGAAATGATTGAAGTGGAAGAGTTCAACCTGGGCACACAGATCAAGGTGATCGGCGTGGGTGGCGGCGGCGGCAATGCGGTGGACCACATGATTGCGCGCAGCGTGCAGGGCGTGGAATTCATCTGTGCCAACACCGATGCACAGGCCCTGGCCCGCAGCTCGGCAGGGCGCACCATCCAGCTCGGCGGCACCGGCCTGGGCGCGGGCAGCAAGCCTGAGAAGGGCCGCGACGCGGCCGAACTGGCCATCGACGAAATCCGCGCCGCCATCGACGGTGCCCACATGCTGTTCATCACCGCTGGCATGGGCGGCGGCACCGGCACCGGTGCGGCACCGGTGATCGCCCGCGTGGCCAAGGAAATGGGCATCCTGACCGTGGGCGTGGTCACCAAGCCGTTCGACTGGGAAGGCGGCCGCCGCATGACCAATGCCGACAACGGTCTGGCCGAACTCGAAGCCAACGTGGATTCGCTGATCGTGGTGCTCAACGAGAAACTGCTCGAAGTGCTGGGCGACGACGTGACGCAGGACGAGGCCTTTGCCCATGCCAACGACGTGCTGAAGAACGCGGTCGGCGGCATTGCCGAGATCATCAACGAATACGGCAACGTGAACGTCGACTTTGAAGACGTTCGCACGGTGATGGGTGAGCCCGGCAAGGCCATGATGGGCACGGCGGTCGCCGCTGGTCCAGACCGTGCGCGCATCGCCGCCGAGCAGGCCGTGGCCTGCCCGCTGCTGGAAGGCATCGACCTGTCGGGCGCCAAGGGCGTTCTGGTGCTGGTCACCGCTGCCAAGGGTTCGCTCAAGCTGTCGGAATCCAAGCTGGCGATGAACACCATCCGCGCCTACGCTTCGCCCGACGCGCACGTGATCTACGGTGCCGCCTACGACGACAGCCTGGGCGACGAAATGCGCGTCACCGTGGTCGCCACCACCGGCACCGACAATGTGCCGTTCAACGTGCCCACCGTGAACGCCGCTGTGGCCGGCCCGGGCGCGATGAACGCCGGGCATGCCCAGCCCGACTACGCCGGCATGGGCGTGCCCAGCGTCTGGCGCACCAACCGCACCCAGGCCGCGGCCAAGGTGGACGCGCTGGCTTCAGGTGGCATGGACGACTTCGAGATCCCAGCCTTTTTGCGCAAACAAGCCGATTGAGAGGAATCCCCCCCCGCGCCGCCTGCGGCGTCACCCCCCAGGGGGCGATGCGAGTGGCCCGGCAAAGCCGGTTCCACCGCATCCTCGGGTAAAGACACGGCGCACCGGAGGGGGAGTTGACCCCAGAACACCGCGGAACCGGCTTCGCCGGGCCGCAGGTGTTGTCCCCTGGGGGGTGACGCCGCAGGCGGCGCGGGGGGAACATAAAATCACACCATGCTTGCCCAACGCACTCTCAAATCTCTGACCAAGGCGGTCGGCGTCGGCCTGCACAGCGGTCAGCGGGTGGAGCTGACGCTCCGGCCCGCTGCGCCCGACACGGGCATCGTGTTCCGTCGGGTGGACCTGCCCGAGCCGGTGGAGATCGCGGTGCGTGCCGATTCGGTGTCGGACACCAAACTGGCTTCCACCATTTCCAACGGTGGCGTGAAGGTGCACACCATCGAACACCTGATGAGCGCCGCCGCCGGGCTGGGGCTGGACAATCTTTATGTGGACATCACCGCCGAAGAGGTGCCCATTCTGGACGGCTCATCGGCGTCTTTCGTGTACTTGCTGCAGAGCGCCGGCATCGTCACGCAGAAGGCGCCCAAGCGCTTCATTCGGGTGAAGAAAGCGGTGGAAGTGCGTGAGGGAGAAGGGCGCACGCTCAAGTGGGCGCGGCTCGAACCCTTCCACGGTTACAAGCTGGCTTTCGAGATCGAGTTCGACCATCCCGCCGTGACCTCCACCGGCCAGCGTGTGGAGTTCGACATGGGGGCTGGCACCTACGCGCGCGAGATCGCCCGTGCGCGCACCTTCGGCTTCACGCGCGACGTGGAAATGATGCGGTCCCACGGACTGGCCATGGGTGGTGGACTGGACAACGCCATCGTGATGGACGACGTGAAGGTGCTCAACGCCGACGGCCTGCGCTACCAGGACGAGTTCGTCAAACACAAAATCCTCGACGCGATCGGCGACCTCTACATCATCGGCCACCCGCTGCTCGCGGCCTACAGCGCCTTCCGCAGCGGCCACGCGATGAACAACCAGCTGCTGCGCGCCCTGCTGGCGCAGCCCGATGCCTACGAGACCGTGAGCTTCGAGCAGGACCGCGACGCCCCCGCTGGCTTTGCACAGCTGGCACCGGCCTGGTAATTCGGCTGGTCATGCTGCTGTTCAGGTTCACCATCTTCCTCCTGCTCATCGCAGCGGGCGTTTGTTTCGCCTTCTACATCGGCACCGGGCAGCAGCGCTTCCGAACCTGGGGCATCACCATCCTCAAGTGGACCGTGATCGCAGCGCTGGGCTTTTTTGGTGTGCTGGTGCTGGAGCGGCTGCTGTAGACCGCGCCGCCACCGCTGGCGCACCGCCCGACCCCACGCCCGGGCAGTACCTGGGGCGCTGAGCCTGACGCCAGACCACGCTCGCTGAGGGTGTTGTTCGACATCACCGCCCGTCGTCAAAACGCGCCGCGTGTCTGGCCACCTGGTCGTTTCTCGCACCGGGACGCCGGATGTCATCGGGCTCCGCTTCAAAATGGCGCCCTGCGCGAGACGTTCCCGGCGAAACACCGTGTTTCCTGAGCACCGTCTGCTGAGTTCTCAGGACACCTGTAGCCATGAAGTTGTTGAAGCCCTGCATATCCGCGGATGGTCGTACCGGCATGCGCCTCCTGAGGTGCTGCGCCCTGGCCAGCGCCATGGCGGTGCTGGTGGCCTGCGGTGGCGGCGGAAGCAGCAGCCCGGAGCCGGTCGCGAGTGCGCCCACTCCCCCCGCTTCACCGCCCGCTTCACCCCCAGTCTCACCGCCCGCTGTGACCCCCACGGTCACCCAGGTCGCCCCGACCTCGGTGGTGACGGGCGGTGAATTGACCCTGAGCGGTCAACTGCTCGACCGCATCGTTCGCGTGACGCTGGGTGGCGTGACGCTGCCGCCGGTGGGTGTGAACACGGGTACCAGCCTGCGGGTGTCCGTGCCCGTGGGCGCGGTGTCTGGCCAGCTCTCGGTGCTGGACACCAGCGGTGCGGTCCAGGTGCTGCCGCAGGTCGTGACCGTTTTGGCTCCGGTGGTGTTCGACGGGTTTTCTCCGGCGTCTGCCCTGACCGGGGGTCGTGTGGTCGTGAGCGGACGGGCGCTGGATCGGGTCACTGCGGTTCAGTTCAGCGGCACCACCACCGTCGCCTCGATCACCGCACGCAGCCCATTGGCCCTCACCCTCACCGTGCCCTCGGGAGCCAGCAACGGCCCCATCACCCTGCTGGTCGGAGCGGGCGAGTCCCTGAGCTCCAGCGCCAACTTCACGGTGATTCCCCGGATCGTGGTGAACGCCGCGTCGGTCTACCGGGTGGCCGCTGCGGGCGATCCGGTCACCGTGTTCGGCCTGGGTCTGGGTGAAGTGAACACCGTGACGGTCGGCGGTGTGGCGGTGCCCATCGACAGCCGCAGCCCGACCCAGATCGTGTTCTCCGCGCCAGCCGGTGTGGTCTGCGCGCCGGTGGCGCTGACATCGCTCTCCCAGCCCGGCGTGGCCGCGGGCAATCTGATCGTGGGGGCGGGTTGCACCAACCCGGTTCAAATCTCCGGCCTTGAATTCGCCCAGGTGCAGTCCCAGGCGGCCAACGATCCTTACCAGCGGCTCAACCCGGGCCAGGAGACTTGGGTCAGGGCTTATGTGAACGCCACCACGCCTGGCCGGAACGCCCCGGTGGTGCGCCTGACCGGGTTCAACGCCACCCAGGTTCTGGGCACGCTGGACATGGTGGGCCCGGCCACGTTGCCGCAGCTCGCCGAGGGGCAGACACCACCCGACAGCCAGCGCTACAACCTCGGCCAGACGTTCCGGGTGCAACTGCCGTCCGCTTGGGTGGAAGCGGGTTTGCGGGTGCGGGTCGATGTGGACCCGGACAACCTGATCGGTGCCCGGACCAGCCAGGAAGCCAGTCCCTCCATGGGCTCGGCCACCCGCTTGACGGTGGTGATCGTGCCGCTGGTGTCTGGCAGCAACACCCCCACGCTGCCGACCCAGACCACTGTGCTCAATGAACTGGCGAAGGTCTTGCCGCTGGCGCGCGACCAGCTCACCGTGCAGTTCCGAGCGCCTTACACACTGACCAGCGTGACCGACGGGGTGGACACCAGCGCCGAATGGGGCAGTGCCTTGTCCGAACTGGACCAGCTGCGCCGCCGCGAAGCGCCCACCACGCTGTACTACGGCCTGGTGCGGCCGATGGTCAGCGGGGGTACCGCAGGGATTGGCTACGTGAACTCGTCAACCTCTAGGTCGCCCAGCCTGAGCAGCCTGGGTTGGGATGCCTCGCGCTCCAGCTGGGCGCGCATCATGGTCCACGAACTGGGCCACAACTTCTCACGAGGTCACACCGCCTGCGGCACCACCCCGACGGGTCCGGCTTACCCTTACGCCAATGGGGCCATGCCGCCGGTGCCCCTGTTCGACAGCAACACCCGCAACATCGTCGCGCCCGGCACGGGTGTCACCGCATCCGACGTCATGGGCTATTGCGGCGGTGCTTGGTTTTCTGACTTCAATTACCGTGCGGTTCAGGGTTTCCTGGAGACACAGCGCGGCTTGGGCAATGTGGGCCTGTTCACCAGTGCATCGGCCCCACAACCGCTGCTGGTGGTCAATGGCTCCATCACCGCAAGCGGCGCCCGCATCGAGCGGGTAGCCCCGAGCCGCGGTGTGTTGCCGCCGGTCGAGGAGTCGCCCTACGAACTGGAGGTCACCACCACCGCGGGCGCTACCGTTCGGGTGCGGGTCGAAGCCACCGAGGTCGATCACGCCGAGACCCCCACCCTGCACTTCACCGGTGTGCTGCCCGATCCCGGCCGCATCGCCCGCATCGCCTTGCTGCGCGATGGCCGCACCCTGGGCGAACGCAGCGCCGCCCCCGCCCGGGTCCAGGCCGCTGGAGCCTCCGCACCCGACAGCACGCCTTGGGCTCAGCGCAGCGTGGCGGGCAGCAGAACCTCCTTCACCTGGAACGCTGCCCGGTACCCGCTGGCCACCATCGAGCATGTGCAGCCCGACGGACAGCGCCACGTGCTGGCCCTTCAGGCCCAGGGTGGTCAGGCCACATTCGACACCGCCCACTTGCCCGCAGGCGGCGTGTTCGAGATCGGCCTCTCAGACGGCCTGAACGGGGTCACGCTGACCCTGCAGCGCTGAAGCCGGAACAGAGCGGCTGGCCAGCGACCCTGGACTTCAGTAGCTGCGCCCGCCCTTGTAGGCCGCGTGCGTGCGCGCCTGCAGCGGGCTCACCTTGTTGATCGCCGCCACTGAGCGCGCCACCTGTGCGTGGGTGATGCACAGGCCCAGCGCGTCGGCGGCGTCCTTGCCGGGCAGACCCGGCAACTGCAACAGGCGCTTGACCATTTCCTGCATCTGCGCCTTGTCGGCGCGGCCATGGCCGGCCACGGCTTTTTTCAGTTGCAGGGCGGTGTATTCGGCCACGGTCAGACCGTTGGCCACCAGCGCGGTGAGGCAGCAGCCGCGCGCCTGGCCCAGCAGCAGCGTGGCCTGCGGATTGACGTTGACGAACACAATCTCGCACACCGCCACTTCGGGCTGGTAGCGCTTCACCACCTCGCTGATGCCGTCAAACAGAATCTTCAGCCGCTCGGGCAGCAGGGCGCCGTCTTTCGGGCTGGTTTGTATGGTGCCGCTGGCCACGTAGTGCAGGGCCGCACCTTCGGCGTCCACCACGCCAAAGCCGGTGCATTGCAGGCCGGGGTCGATGCCAAGGATGCGCATGGGGTGACTCAGAGGTCGAAGGTCCAGCGGACCGAGTGGAAAAACACCGGCGCCGCGAAACACAGGGCGTCGACCCGGTCGAGCAGGCCGGACGCGCCGGTGACCGAGCGGCCCGCGCTGCCCCAGTGGGTGACGCCGCGGTCGCGCTTGATCGCTTTCATGACCAGGTGTCCCAGCGAACCCGCCGCGCAGGCGACCAGCGCCATGGCCAGCGCTGCCAGGGGTTTGAACGGCGTGATGCCGGCCAGCAAACCGCCGAGCAGACCGCCCGCTGCCAGGCCTGCAGCCCAGCTGCGCCAGTGGAAGCTTTCGCTGATCGCCGGTGCCACCGGATCGGCCAGGCGCCGGGCCACCAGATGCTGCACCAGCATGCAGGTCTGCACCACTGCCACCAGAAAAAAGACCAGAAAGGCCATGCGCCCGGCGAAGCGTGGGAACTCCAGCAACAGCAGCGCCGGCACGTGGCTCAGGCCATAGACACACACCATGATGCCCCACTGCAGCTTGGCGTTGCGCTCCAGGAAGCGCTGCGGGTCGTTGGCCAGCGCGCTCACCACCGGAATGGCCAGGAACACATAGACCGGGATGAAGACGGTGAACAGGTCGAAGTGCCGCGTCCAGACCAGCCAGTACTGCACCGGCAACACCACAAAAAAGGCCAGCACCAGGCTGCGGTGGTCGCCGCGCCGCGTGGGCGACAGGCTGATGAATTCGCGCAGGACCAGAAACGACACCAGCCCGAACAAGACGATGGCCACGCCATCCCCTGCGGCCCAGCCGATCCAGAACACCAGCGCCATCAGCCAGGAGTTGCGCAGCAGCGCCTGGTAATCCTGGAGTCGTGGGGTGCGACCCCCGGTCGCCGGATCGGGGTGGCGGCGTTCGCGCAGCGACAGCAGCAACCCGGCCACCGTGGCCAGCAGCAGCAGACCGAACAGCAGCACAAACAGCAGGCTGACCTGTTGTTCGGGGCTGAGGCTGCGCAGGAATCGCCCCATTCAGACCTCCCGCAAGGCCATCATGGCTGCGCGCGCCCGGGTGAGAAAAGCCGCGCGGTCTTCGTTGGCTCCCGGTTGCACCGGTTCGCCAAAAGTGACCGAGCACAGCACCGGCACCGGGACCACCTCGCCCTTGGGCATCACGCGCTGCACGTTGTGAATCCACGCGGGCACCAGCACCACCGTGGGGAACCGCCGCGCCAGGTTGTACAGGCCGCTCTTGAAGGTCTGCGGGTCTTCGGCGTGGCCACGCGTGCCCTCGGGAAACAGGATCAGCGAGTCGCCACTTTCAAGCGCATCGATCAGTGGCTGAAGCGGGTCAGATGAATCGGGGTCAGATTCCAATTTCTCGCGCGCCAGCGGTGGCTGGTCGGGCGAAATTGGAATCTGACCCCGATTTCCTCGGTCGACATAGACCGCGTTGAACACATCGGTGGTGATCCAGCGTTTGAAGCGGGAGGTGGTCCAGTAGTCCTTGGCGGCGATGGGGCGGGTGATGCTGCGCAGCTCCTGGGGCAGTGCGGCCCAGATCAGCACCAGATCGGCATGGCTCTGGTGGTTGGCGAAGTAAATGCGTTGCTCGGCCTTGGGCGGGCAGCCATGCCAGCGCGCTTGCGCGCCGGTGAGCAGGCGCACCAGACCCAGCAGGAACAGGCTCATCGCTTGGGCGCGCCAGTTCATAAGCACATCCTGGTGCAAGACTGGGGTGCCACGAGCGCGATGCCCGAACCGTGGGACACCGCGGAACGGGCTTTGCCCGGCCAAAGGTGTCGTCCCCTCGGGGGGAGGCCGCGCAGCGGCGCAGGGGGGATACGTGGCCTGGGGGTCATGGAGGACTCACGTCGCCCATGCGGGCCACGATGGTGCTGGTGCGGCGCGCCAGGTAAGCCGAGCCTGGCCGGGTTTCGAAAAACTTGGGGCTGGGCAGCATCACCGCCAGCCGCGCCGCCTCCGTCGCCGTGAGCTGCGCGGCAGATTTCTTGAAGTAGCGCTGCGCCGCCGCCTCGGCACCAAACACGCCTTCGCCCCATTCGACGCTGTTGAGGTAGATCTCCAGCAGCCGCTGTTTGGACAACATGGATTCCAGCAGCAGCGCCAACACCAGCTCTTGGGCCTTGCGCAACAAATTGCGTTCGCCCGACAGCAGCAGGTTTTTGGCCAGCTGCTGGGTGATGGTGGAACCGCCCACGACCTTGGGCGGTTTGATTTTTTTGAGCGCGGCTTCGGCGGCTTCGGGTTTGTGGGCGAGCCGCTTTTCGATCTGTTCGGTGCGCTTTTCGACCTGTGCCTGACGCCGTTCGTTTTTTTCCCATGCCGCCTCCAGCGCCTCCCAGTCCACGCCACCGTGGTCCACGAAGCCTGCATCTTCCGAGGCCATCACCGCGCGTTTGAGGTTCGGGCTGATCTGCTCGTAGTCCACCCACTGCGACGACCAGCGCCAACTCTTGTCTGTGGTGAGGCTCTCGCCCGCGACCCGCCAGGCCTCCGAGCGCATGAAGGCCGTGCTCTGCGGATCGATCACCAGCATGAGCGCGATGCGGCCGACAAAAAACAGCTGCAAGGCCACACCAGCCAGCAACACCCACATCAACCAGCGACCGATGGATCTCATGAAAGCGACAGGCAAAACAACAGCTGCGGGACGGCGGGGGAGCCCGCCAGGAACACCGCGGAACCGGCTCCGCCGGGCCGCAGGTGTTGCCCCCCTCCCAGGGGGGTGGCGCCGAAGGCGACGCGGGGGGTGGTCATCACTGCGTGGACATCTGGGTTTGCAGCCCAGCTTCGCGCGTGAAGCGGAAGCGCGAGACCACCACGATCTGGTCGGCCTGGCGGCGCATCGCGTCGCTGAAGCGGCCAAACTCCAGTCCTTGCACGATCGCCTGTGCCCGGCGGTCCAGCGTCTTGTTGCCGGAGGACTGCAGAACCTCGGTGCCGAGCACGGCCCCGGTGTGGTTGACGGTGATCACCATGGTGAGCGAGCCGTATAGTTTGCGTCCGGCCGCTTCGGGGAAGTTGGCGGTGCCCCGGTCTTCGATCTTGCGCCGCAGCTCGTCGTAATAGATCGCATACACCGCCTCACGCGTGGCCGGGCTGATGTAGCGCTTCTTGGGTCTGGCGTTTTCTTCGTTGATGCGCTTTTCGATCTCGGCCAGGATCTTCACCAGCGCCTGCCGTTTCTCTTCGCGTTCGATCGATTCCTGGCTCGGGTTCACCGCCTGCAGGTCGGGCGGTGGCATGTTGGCCAATTGCTTGCGCACCTGGGCCAGCACCTGGTTCTGGCGCTCCTTGAGCGCTTCGATCATGCGTTCGTCTTCCTCGGGTGTTTCGCCGACCCGGGCCGTCAGGTTGGGCGGCAGCGGCGAGGTGGCCCGGCCCGTCTGTGCATCGCCGCCACCGGCCAGCGAAGCCTGGGCAATCGCCATCGCTTTCTGCGGCAGCTCTTCGCTTTTGACATTGACCAGAATCACCTCCAGCGGTGTGTCCTGGAACACGCGGTTGAAGCCTTCCGGGTCGACAAAGCGCACCGTGAGCAGCGCGGCATGCACCGCAAACGACACGCCCAGCGCGAGCTGCAACGTGCTCAGCTTCGGTCGCCACACCTTCGGCCTCGTTCACATCGATGGCCAGCGCCAGGGGCGCAGCCAGCTCATCGTCTTCGCCGTCCTCGATCTCCTGGTCCTGGGCTTCGAGCGGCTGGTCCAGCCGCTCGATCACCGTGCCCGAGACCTCCAGCGTGATCTCGTCGACAGCGCCCAGGCGCACCCGCAGGTGCGCGCCGCGCGGCAGGCCCTCGGCGCCCAGCACCGGCAACACCAGCGGCAGGCTGTCGGCCCGCACCAGGCGGCGTCGAAGCCGCTGATGATGGCGAACAGGTTGGCGTCTTTCGGCTTGAACGGCGCGGCCAGCGCGGCGGTCTTGCCGTGGCGCGCGCAGGCAATGATCTGCCACTGGTTGACCATGTCCACATAGCGGCGCAGGGGCGAGGTGCTCCAGGCGTAGCTTTTGACGCCGATGCCCGCGTGTGGCTGCGCCTTGGTGCCCATGCGCACCTTCACGCCGGGCTGGAGGCTGGCCTGGCTGCGGTAGATGCCGGGCACGCCGCAGTCGGCCAGCCACTGGCCCCAGCTGCTGTTGGCCAAGATCATCGCTTCGGCCACCATCAGGTCGAGCGGCGCGCCACGCTGGCGGGTGCCGATCACCACCGTCTCGCTGCCATCGGGTTCACCGCCCGTCGTGCCCGTGAGCTTGAAGGTGTAGTCGGGCCGGTTGAAGTTTTCGGGTTTGCCACGCACCACTTCGCGCTGCGCCTTCAGGTGCCGCGCCAGGCGGAAGATGAAGGCCAGCGTGGGCTGCAGTTCTTCAAGATGGGCTTCGGCGATGGCAGCACCGGCAGGCGCCTGGCCGGTCAGCCAGTCTTCGGTGATCACGGTGTCGAGCTGGTCGTGCCGCAGGTTGTGCGCGATCGGCACGCGTTCCAGCGCGGATACAAAGACACGGCGGGGCAGTCGCGCCCGGCCATCAGCGTGTAGGCCTGCACCACCTCGTCGGGCAGCATGGTGATCTTGTGGCCCGGCATGTAGACCGTGGACAGGCGCTGACGCGCCACCTGGTCGATGGCGCTGTCGGGCAGCACCGCCAGGCCGGGCGCAGCGATGTGAATGCCCAGCGTGACGGTGCCGCTGCCCAGACCCTGCAACGAGAGCGCGTCGTCGATCTCGGTGGTGTGCGAGTCGTCGATGGAGAAAGCCTGCACCGCGGCCAGCGGCAGCTCCTCGACGATCACCGGCGCCTGCAGCACCGGGAAGCCGATGCCTTTGGGAAACTGGTCGAACAGGAAACGCTGCCAGTGGAGCTGGTAAGCGCTGGTGATGGCGCCGGCTTTTTCCAGCAGCGCCAGCGGGTTCAGGTGTGTGCTGCGATTGTAAAGCTGCTCGCGCACCGGCGCCGGGCACTGGCCACTGGCCAGTTCGGCGGCCCAGGCCTCGATCTGCGCCTGCACCAGCTTCTTTTTCTCGATGGCGGCCAGCGCCTGGGCCAGGATCTCGGCCGGCGCCTTCTTGTAGCGGCCTTTGCCAGCGCGGCGGAAGTAGTGCGGCGCACCCTGCAGGCAGAGCAGGGCGGCAACCTGCTGTTCGGTGCCCGCTTGGCTGCTGAAGTATTCGCGCGCCAGATCGGCAAAGCCGAACTCGTCTTCGGGCGCGAATTCGTAGGCCAGTTCCAGTTCCATGCTGTCGGCCAGCGCGGTGGCGGCGGGCATGAGCTGGGCGGGCGCGGGTTTCTCGAAACGCAACAGGGCGTTGGTGGCCTTGACCTTCACGCGCTTGCCCGAATCCAGCTCCACCTGCAGGGAGCTTTCGGCTTCGGACATGAGGCGGCCGGTCAGCAGTTTGCCGGCGTCGTCGAACAGAATGTGCATGGCGCGGATTGTCCCACGCAAGCGGGCGGAGCCCGAGATTCAGCCCGCCGCGTTCAGGAACTTGAAGACCGCATCAATGTGCCCGTCAAAGTCGCTGATCGCGTGGTCGCTGCCGGGCAGCAGGGTGGTGGTGCCACCGCTGCAAAACGCCAGCATCTCCCGCCAGTCCAGCACCTCGTCGCCCTGGGCCACGATGGCGAACTGTGTGGCGGGTGTTGCAGGGTGCAGTGGCGCCAGGCGCTGGATGTCGGCCTCCTGCGCCCGCAACTCGTCCACATAACTGGGGTGGAAGACGAAGCGCTCGGCCGGGTTGTGCCAGCTGCTCTGCTCACCCACATACTTCAACAGGTCGCGCGCCGGGAACACGGCCGGATTCAGCAGCACGGTGCGGGCGCAACCGGTCTGCAGCGCCAGCCAGCGGGCATAAAAGCCACCGAGCGACGATCCCGCCACCGCCATGGTGTCGCGCGGCCAGGCGGCGGTGCCGCTGCGCACCAGTGCCATGGCCTCGGCGGGCGAGGCGGGCAGCTGCGGACACCACCACACCACGCCCGGGTGCTGCGCGCTCACCCGCGCCGCCACCTTTTGGGCCTTCATGGACGAAGGCGAGGAGCGGAAACCGTGCAGGTACAGCAGGTGGGTGGTGGGCATGGACGGCAATGTTTTCAAGGCGGTGGCTGAGACGGAGGAAGGATAATCGCCCCATGGCCGCCGTTTTCGACAAACCTACCCTGTTGCAGCGCGTTGCCCCGGTTTTCCAGGGCTTCGACGGGCCGCTGGCGTTTGCGGTGCTGCTGCTGGCCGGTGCCGGGCTGCTCACCATGTATTCGGTGGGGTTCGACCATGGCACCCGGTTTGTCACCCACGCTCGCAACATGCTGCTGGCCGCTGGGGTGCTGTTCATCCTGGCGCAGGTACCGCCGCAGCGGCTGATGGCGCTGGCCGTGCCGCTGTATGTGGCGGGCGTGGTGCTGCTGCTGGGCGTGGAGTTCTTCGGCATCACCAAAAAGGGCGCCACGCGCTGGATCAACGTCGGCATGGTGATACAGCCCAGCGAAATCATGAAGGTAGCGATGCCGCTGATGCTGGCCTGGTGGTTTCAGCGGCGTGAAGGGCAGCTCAAGCCGCTGGACTTTGTGGTCGCCGGCGTGCTGCTGGCGATACCGACCACCCTGATCCTCAAACAGCCCGACCTCGGCACGGCGTTGCTGGTGATGGCCTCGGGTCTGGCGGTGATCTTTTTTGCCGGGCTGAGCTGGAAGCTGATCATCCCGCCGGTGGTGCTGGCAGCGGTCGGCATCGTGGTTCTGATCATCATGGAACCCCAGTGGTGCCAGCCGGGCGTGGACTGGCAGGTGCTGCACGAATACCAGCGCCAGCGCGTCTGCACCCTGCTGGACCCGGCCAAAGATCCGCTGGGCAAGGGCTTTCACATCATCCAGGGCATGATCGCCATCGGCTCGGGCGGTGTCTGGGGCAAAGGCTTCATGCAGGGCACCCAAACCCATCTGGAGTTCATCCCCGAGCGCACCACCGACTTCATCTACGCCGCGTTCTCGGAAGAGTTCGGTCTGCTCGGCGTGCTGGCGCTGATCGCTGCGTTCATCTTTCTGATCGTGCGCGGCCTGACCATCGCCCTGGAGGCACCGACCCTGTTTTCCCGCCTGGTGGCGGGCGCCATGACGCTCAATGTCTTTGTCTACGCCTTTGTGAACATGGGCATGGTCAGCGGCATCCTGCCGGTGGTGGGTGTGCCCCTGCCGTTCATCAGCTACGGCGGAACCGCCATGGTCACCCTGGGTGTGGTGCTGGGCATTCTCATGTCGATTGCCAAGTCCAAGCGGCTGATGCAGTCCTGATCGCGCCGACCCCCGGCGCAGGGCGGGTCGGCAAAACCCCGTGGGCGGCGCAACGGCCCGCAGCTTCATACAATGCATCCATGATTGCACGCGAACCCACCCTTGCCCGTCTGGCCAGCGCCGAGAGCCTGCTGCTCGAACCGTTTGGCCTCACGCCGTCCCATTTGCAGCGCGCGCTCGGCGAGATCATGTCGCGCGGCGCTGACGACGCCGACCTGTATTTCCAGAGTTCGCGCAGCGAGGGCTGGAGCCTGGAGGAAGGCATCGTCAAGACCGGCAGTTTCAGCATCGACCAAGGCGTGGGCGTGCGCGCGGTGAGCGGTGAAAAGACCGCCTTCGCCTACTCCGACGACCTCTCCTGGGCTTCGTTGCTCGACGCCGCCCACACCGTGCGCACCATCGCTGCCCAGGGGCAGGACCGCAAGGTCCGCGTCCCGGCCCCGAAGGTGTCGAAGTCCCGCTCGCTCTACCCCGGCCTGGACCCTATCGGCACTCTGGACAGCACGGCCAAGGTGGCGCTGCTGGAGAAAGTGGAAAAGCTGGCCAAAGCCAAAGACCCGAAGGTGGTGCAGGTCATGGCGGGCCTGGCCGCCGAGCACGACGTGGTGCTGGTGGCGCGTTCCGACGGTACCCTGGCGGCCGACGTGCGCCCGCTGGTGCGCCTCTCCGTGACCGTGATCGCCGAACAGAACGGCCGGCGCGAAGTTGGTTCCTCGGGCGGTGGCGGGCGGTATGGCCTCGCCTATTTCGACGATGCGATGGTGCAGTCTTATGTGGACGAAGCCGTGTCCTCGGCACTGACCAATCTTGACGCCCGTCCGGCTCCGGCCGGCGAAATGACGGTGGTGCTCGGGCCGGGTTGGCCCGGCGTGCTGCTGCACGAAGCGGTCGGCCACGGACTCGAAGGCGACTTCAACCGCAAAGGATCGAGCGCTTTCGCAGGCCGGATCGGTCAGCGCGTGGCGGCCAAGGGCGTGACCGTGCTCGACGACGGCACCATCGCCGACCGCCGGGGCTCGCTCAACGTGGACGACGAAGGCCAGACCACGCAGAAGAACGTGCTGATCGAAGACGGCATCCTCAAGGGCTACATCCAGGACGCCATGAACGCCCGGCTGATGGGCGTCAAGCCCACCGGCAACGGTCGCCGCGAAAGCTATGCCCACGTGCCCATGCCGCGCATGACCAACACCTACATGCTGGGTGGCGACAAGACGCCCGAAGAAATCGTGGCGAGCATCAAGAAAGGCCTGTACGCCACCAACTTTGGCGGCGGCCAGGTCGACATCACCAGCGGCAAATTCGTGTTCTCCGCCAGCCAGGCCTACTGGGTGGAAAACGGAAAAATCCAGTATCCGGTGAAGGGCGCGACGCTGGTCGGCAGCGGTCCCGAGTCGCTGAAAAAGATCAGCATGATCGGCAACGACATGCGACTCGACAGCGGCGTGGGCACCTGCGGCAAAGAAGGCCAGAGCGTGCCGGTGGGCGTGGGCCAGCCGACGCTGCGCATCGACGGTCTGACGGTCGGCGGGACCGCCTGATCGGGGTCCGTAAGACGGCTGTCAAAATGCCTATGCTACATTCTTGATCCATGGCAACCCGCGCAGTCCACTTCTTTGGCTTTTACTTTTGGTTCTCAGTCCCCGGCGGACGAGAGGCCACGGTATCAGCGCGTTAAGCCACCGAACCTCCCAAACCGCCGGGCCCACAGCCCGGCGGTTTTTTTTCATCCCTTCACTTTTCAATCCTGCGAGGAGCCACCGATGAACGCCAAGACCACTGCCGCCAGCGACGCCTGGTATGCGCGACCTGTCGACAAAACCAGCCAGACCGACGACCAGCGCATCAAGGACATCACCGTGCTCCCGCCGCCCGAACACCTCATCCGCTTCTTTCCCATCGGCGGTACATCGGTGGAAACGCTCATCAACCAGACCCGCAAGCGCATCCACGACATCCTGCACGGCAAGGACGACCGTCTGCTGGTGATCATCGGCCCGTGCTCGATCCACGATCCGGCCGCTGCACTGGACTACGCGCGCCGCCTCAAGCCGCTGCGCGACCGGTACGCCGACACGCTGGAGATTGTGATGCGCGTGTACTTCGAGAAACCGCGCACCACGGTGGGCTGGAAGGGGCTGATCAACGACCCCTACCTCGATGAGAGCTACCGCATCGACGAAGGCCTGCGCATCGCGCGCCAGCTGCTG
>JALOSH010000070.1 GCA_025458545.1 Hydrogenophaga sp. | reverse complement strand
GCGTACACATGCTTGGCGCCGCGCTCTTTCAGCACCTCGGCGGCTTTGACCAGTGTGCCGGCGGTGTCGATCATGTCGTCCATGATCACGCAGTTGCGGCCTTCGATGTCGCCGATGACGTGCATCACTTCGGACACGTTGGCCTTGGGGCGGCGCTTGTCGATGATCGCCATGTCGCAGCCCAGTTGCTTGGCCAGCGCACGTGCGCGCACCACACCACCCACGTCGGGTGAGACCACCAGCAGGTCTTCGTAGTTCTTGGCACGCAGATCGCCCAGCAGCACGGGCGAGGCGTAGATGTTGTCCACCGGAATGTCAAAGAAACCTTGGATCTGGTCGGCGTGCAGATCCATGGTCAGCACACGGGCTACGCCCACGGTCTGCAGCATGTCAGCCACCACCTTTGCGGTGATCGGCACGCGACTCGAACGCGGGCGGCGGTCCTGGCGGGCGTAACCGTAATAAGGGATCACAGCGGAAATGCGCTCGGCCGACGCACGCTTGAGCGCGTCGACCATGATCAGCAGTTCCATCAGGTTGTCATTGGTCGGCACGCAGGTCGACTGGATGACGAACACGTGACGCGCGCGCACGTTCTGGGTGATCTCGACCGTGACCTCACCATCCGAGAAGCGACCGACGTTGGCCGAACCCAGTTGGGTGTTCAGGTGTTGAGCGATCTCTGCAGCCAGCACCGGGTTGGCGTTGCCGGTGAAGATCATGAAATCCGGCGACTGGATATTGGACATGTTCACGGCTGGCCTGGGCGCCCTGTGGGCATGTGTGCCAAAAAAGAGGCCGCTCAACACCGAGTCTTGCGGCCTGTCTTTGTGGCTGGGCTAAAAAATCTGGCAGGGGAGGAAGGACTCGAACCCTCGCATGCTGGAATCAAAATCCAGTGCCTTTACCAACTTGGCGACTCCCCTACGCAGGTAGCCTGTTCGACCGAACAGACCACCTCAAAACTGTCGCTGGTTGCGCATCAATTGCCTGATTCGATGGCGACACCGATTCTAGTCGCTGCACCAGTCAAGCAATGGATGTGCATCCATGTTGCTGCATTCACGAACCGTCCAGCGGCCTGGAGCGCCAGACAGTTCGAGCGGCTGCGGCATGTGCGCGAACACCGCTGTTCCCGATCCGGTCATGCGCCCCTGCAATCCCTGGCCAACCAGCCAGTCGATGCATTGCCCCACTTCGGGGCAGAGCGCTTGGGCCACGGGCTGAAGATCGTTGTGTCCGGATTCCAGAAGCTTCCGGATGTCCAAACGCCTGTTATCAGCCGGGTCGTTTGCAGCAAAGCCTTGGATTGTAGCTGTTTTTGTGTCCCGTTTCAGTTCGGGCGATTCAAAAATGCGTTGGGTGGAGGCACCGCCAGACGGTTTGACCACCACAAAGCGGGCTTTGGGCAGCTGAATCGGCGTGAGTCGTTCGCCCACGCCTTCCACCCACGCGTTGCGGCCACCCACAAAAAACGGCACATCGGAACCCAGCTGCAATCCGATGGTGGCGAGTTCGTGTCGCGCCAGGCCCAAGCCCCAGAGGCGATTGAGCGCCAGCAGGCAGGTGGCTGCGTCCGACGAGCCTCCGCCCATGCCCGCTTCGGCCGGGATGGACTTGTCCAGCGTGATCTGGACCCCGAGCGGGCATCCTGTGGCCTGTTGCAGGGCGCGGGCTGCCCGCACCGTCAGATCGAGTTCCGGCAACTGCCCGGCATGCACATCCACACGGCGAATGGATCCATCGGTCAGAAGGTCGAAGTGCAGCGTGTCGCACCAGTCGATCAGCATGAAGACCGACTGCAGCAGGTGGTAGCCGTCGGCTCGCCGTCCGTTGATATGCAGGAACAGGTTGAGTTTGGCGGGCGCGGGCACATGGTGCAGAGACTGCATCACCGGCTCGGAGCGGGACGAGATCATGGCTGAAAGATGATGCGCAGTTCTGCGCTCGGCAAGGGTTGGGTGCGCCGCGCGAAGACGCGACCTTCAGGGTGTCTGTTCAGGTCGACTTGCCAGCCGCTGGCGGGTGTGGCTTCGCCGTTCAGCCAGCCAAACAGGGCCGCCACCGGCAATGCGGTGCCAACAAGTTCGGTGGTGAGTTGGTCCAGTGTGGCCCGGCGGGTGACCTGTTCGCCCTGGCGCCACTCGGCACTGCCGGGCGACCACTGCACCGAAGCCACGGTTTGCCCCAACGGGGAGGTGAGCAGCAATTGGCCAGCCAGCGGTGTGCCGTGCAGGTCAAACCCCGCAGCGAACGACTGCAGTGGTGTGCTGTCCACCGTCAAGGCGAGGCGACCGCTCCAGCTGGATTCGCCAGGGCTGGCCGGCGGGCGTGGCGTGGCGCAGGCCGTCAACAGGCCGGCGACCAGTACCCAGACCGCCTGGCGAGCGACCGTGCGTCGCGCCAAACGCTTCATGGGTTCACGCGCAGGCGTTTCAGGGTTGACTGCAGGGTCTCGTTGTCGCTGGCCAGCAGCAAACCTTCACGCCAGATCTTCAGCGCTTCTTCCCGCTGGCCACTGACCCACAGCACCTCGCCCAGGTGTGCCGCGATTTCAGCATCTGGACGTTTGCCATAAGCCGCCTGCAGGATCGACAAAGCCCGAGCGGTGTTCCCCATGCGGAATTCCACCCAGCCCAGGCTGTCCTGGATGTAGGCGTCTCCCGGTGCCATGGAGAGGGCTTTCTCAATCAATTGCTTGGCTTCTGGCAGGCGCAGGTTGCGATCGGCCAGCGAGTAGCCCAGCGCGTTGTAGGCGTGGTGGTGATCGGGCTTGAGCACGATCAGGCGCCGCAGCAAACGTTCCATCGTGTCGAGCTGGTCCAGCTTCTCGGCCATCATGGCCTGGTCGTAGATCAGGTCGGTGTCTTCCGGAAAGCGGGCAGTGGCCTCGGCATAGACATCGTAGGCTTGCTGCCAGGCCTTCATGTCCCGCAGCAGGCTGGCCTCGGCGGCGAGCTTGAGCCGGGCGTCGCCTGGGCGGCGCTCAGGGTGGTTGCGCAGCAGGGCTCGGGCCTGGGCGAGCTGGCCCTGTCGGGCGAGCAGTGAGGCCCTGCGCATCTGGGCAGCCATGATTTCGTCGGCGTTTTCGATGCGGTCGAGCCAGGCGTTGGCGGCTGCGAAGTCCTTCCGCTTTTCGGCGATATCGGCCATCAGCAGATAGGCCTGTGTCAGCCCTCGCTGGCTTCTGTCGTCGCCCGACTGGCGGGCCAGCATCATGTATTTCTGCAACGCATCGCTGGCAGCGGGCAGGGCGTTTTCCTGCACCTGCAAGGTGGCGAGCAACAGCCAGGGTTCTGCCAAGTCGGGCTGCTGGGTGGTGAGGCTCGTCAGCTGGGTACGGGCTTCGGCATTGCGTTGCTGGTCCAGCAGAAAACGTGCATAGGCCAGGGCGACCGAGGGAGCTTCTGGTGCGCCGGGCTTGGCCTTCAGCAGGTGGCTGCGAACCAGCGCTTCGGCATCGGCCTGCCCGCGCCCCATCAACTCAAGGGCCAACAACGCCGGAAAGGGGGATGAAGGGTCTGCCTCGTGGGCGCCTTTTGCGGAAACCAGCGCCTGGGGCAGTTGGTCCAGCGCCAGTTCGAGGCGACCGACGGTGGTCCATGCGGCAGCGGCGTTGTCGGGCTGTTTCTGGTGGCTGGCCAGGGCCTCGCGCACCACGCGCAGAGCGAGTGCCTTGTCGGACACCCGGGCAAAGGCCTGCGGGATGCCATGGATGATGTCGTTGCGCTCCGACGCCGGACTGCGCTCCAAAATGGCGCGCAGCACCGGGGCGGTTTCGCCGGCGCGGTTCAAGGCCAGCAAGATCTGCAGCACGTAGCGTTGGGCGTCCAGCGATTCGGGCAGGGCCTGCGCCCAGGCCTGCGCAGCGGTCAGGGCCGCATCGCCGGAACGCGCCTGGAGGGCCACATCCACCGCGCGGCGGTAGAGCTGGCCATCGCGCTGCTTGCGGGCGGCATCCAGAATCAGCGAGTAGCCAGCGCCGGGGTCTCCGTCTCGAACATTGATTTCGCCCAGCAGCAGTTGATAGAACAGCGGTGCGTTGAGGTTGGAGTTGAGCGCCGGCGCGGGCGCTGGAGCTGTTGCGCCAGCCGCCTGCGCATTCGGCGGGGCCTGGGCCAGAGCGCCCGATGCCAGCACGATCAGCGAAGTGCCGACCAGACTGCTCAGCGCCCGCGCAACGTACACAGCGGGCACGGGGGGTGTGGCGATCGGGCTGAGCAGGGTATTCATCGGTTCATGATAATGGAATGGCGACATGGAATGGTTCTGATCGCCAGTACCCACAACCGTTCCGAACAGCGCTCCACAAAACCCATCTGCCATGCCCGAATTGCCCGAAGTCGAAGTCACCCGGCTGAGTTTTGCCGACCGCATTGAAGGCGCTGTCGTTCACGGGTTGCTGTTGGGCAAGCCCTTGCGCTGGCCGCTGGGATGCGAGTCGGGGTCGCTGGTGGGACGCACCGTGTTGACGGTCACCCGGCGCGGCAAATACCTGTTGCTCAACCTGGACCGTGGGCTGCTTTTGCTGCACCTGGGCATGTCGGGCAGTTTGCAATTTGCGGACCAGATGCCGTCACGCGGCGTTCACGATCACTTCGAGCTGGTCACCAGCCGGGGGCGGCTGCGCTTGCACGATCCGCGTCGCTTCGGAGCGGTGGTGTACGCCGAGACGCTGGACGCTCCGATCGCGCGCAAACTGTTGGACGGGCTGGGCGAGGAGCCGCTGGAGGCCGGGTTTGAACCGCTGCGTTTCCACCGGGCTTTGCATCGGCGCCGAGCCAGCATCAAGCAGGTGCTGCTCGCGGGTGACATTGTGGTCGGGGTGGGCAACATCTATGCCTCAGAGGCGCTGTTCATGGCCCAGATCCGACCGACACAGCGGGCCGACCGCCTGAGCAGGCCGCGGGTGGCCCGATTGCATGCGGCCATCGTGACCGTGTTGCGCCGCGCGGTGGCGCTGGGTGGCAGCACGCTGCGCGACTTCTCCAGCGCCGAGGGGCAAAGCGGATATTTCCAGCTCGACGCCATGGTGTACGGTCGCCAGGGCTTGCCCTGCAAGGTGTGTGAAACGCCCATCAAGTCGATCCGGCAGGGGCAGCGCTCCACCTTTTTTTGCCCGCAATGCCAGAAGCCTTGAGTAACCGCCGATGCTATATTGCCCACCACCCTTAGAGATTGGCCCATGAGCTTCAACCAGGAATTCGACGAACACGGCGCTTGGCGAAAGCAGTTTGCTCTGCGGCTCAAACTCCTGTCCGAATGGCTGATCGATCACGATCTGCTGGAAGCGGGTGTGCGCGAGCGGCTTGATCAGTTGCACGCCCAGGTCAAGAACGACAAGATCATGGTCGCTTTTGTGGCCGAGTTTTCGCGTGGCAAGTCCGAGTTGATCAACGCCGTGTTCTTTGCCGGTTACGGGCGGCGCATCATGCCGGCCAGTGCCGGGCGCACCACGATGTGTCCGACGGAGCTGGGCTACGACGCCGATGTGCCCCCGTGCCTGCGTCTGCTGCCGATCGAATCCCGTCTGCAACCGCAGTCATTGCTGGACTGGCGCAATGCGCCCGACAAATGGGAGCGCGTGAACCTGGATGTGAACGACCCGCAGCAACTGGCCCGGGCGATCCAGAAGGTGGCCGAGGTGCGGCGTGTTTCGCCCAAAGAAGCCGCAGCGCTGGGGTTCTGGAACGATGAATCCCCGGATGACAACCCGCTGCTGGGCGGTGACGGACTGATTGAGGTCCCTAAGTGGCGCCACGCCTTGATCAACATGGCGCATCCCTTGCTCAAACAGGGCTTGGTGATTTTGGACACCCCTGGTCTGAATGCCATCGGCGCCGAGCCCGAGCTCACCGTGAGCCTGCTGCCCCAGGCCCATGCGGTGGTGTTCATCCTGGCCGCCGACACCGGCGTCACCAAGTCCGATCTGACGATCTGGCGTCAGCATCTGGCCAGCCTCGGCGAGGGGCGGGAATCGCGCCTGGTGGTGCTCAACAAGATCGACACCATGTGGGATGCATTGAGCTCGCCCGAACAGGTGCAGTTGCAGATCGCTGCGCAGCGCACCGATTCGGCCGACATCCTGGGACTGTCGCCGCTGCAGGTGCTGGCGGTGTCTGCGCAGAAAGGCCTGCTGGCCAAGGTCAACCGCGACGACCGGCTACTGGAAGCCAGCAACCTCATGGAGCTGGAAACCGCGTTGGGGCAGGGCTTGCTCGGTCAGCGCCGCAAAATCTTGCGTGGTGTGGTGGCCAATGGCATCCAGTCGCTGCGTCAGGAAACCGGGCGCCTGATTCACACCCGCGCGCGCGATCTGGTCGAGCAGATCCAGGAACTGGAAGGCCTGCGTGGCAAGAACGCGGGCGTGATCAAGCAGATGCGCTTGCGCATCGAGCAGGAGCAGGCCGAATTCGACGCCAGTGGCGCCAAGATCCAGGCCGTTCGCTCGGTACACCTGCGCCTGCTCAAGGACCTGTTCGCCATGCTGAGTGCCACGCACCTGAAAGATGCGGTGAACGGTTTGGCCAAGGCGCTCAAGCAACCGGGCATCAAGCTGGGTGTTCGGCGGGCCTACAGCGAAACCTTCGAGCGCCTGGGTGCCGATCTGGCCCACGCCGACCGGCTGGCGGGCGACATCCAGTCCATGCTCGAAGGCAGCTTCAAAAGTTTGAACGCCGAGTACGGCTTTTCGCTGCAACCTCCCACGCCGCCACAGCTGGCCCAGTACAGCAAGGACCTGGCGCTGATCGAAAAAAGCCATCTGCAGTACCTCAGCCTGGGCAATGCCCTGCGGCTGGCGCAGCCCGAGTTTGCCGAGCGCCTGGCGCGGGCGCTCATGAGCCGCTTGCGTGTGGTGTACGACACCGCGGTGAACGAGGTCGAACTCTGGAACAAGTCCGCCGCCGCCCAACTCGACGCCCAGTTGCGGGAGCGACGCCGCAATTTCGGCCGCCGCATCGAAGCGGTCTCGCGCATCCAGCAAGCGGCGGGCGGGCTGGACGAGCGCATCCGCGAGCTGCAGTCGCAGCAGGCGCAGCTGAACTTGATGGACGCCAAGCTCACCGATCTCACCGCGCAGTTGATGGCTGCTCCCGACGAGTCTTCAGAAGCTCCCGCTGAAACCGTTGCGGCATGAAGTGCCCTGACGCAGGCGCGACCCTGCACCTGCCAGTGGGCTTTGCCGGCTTGCTGATCGATTGGCAGCGACGCGCTGGCCGCAGCGGACTGCCCTGGCAGGGTACGCGCGACCCGTACCGCGTGTGGTTGTCCGAGGTCATGCTGCAGCAGACCCAGGTGAGCACCGTGCTCAACTACTTCCCGCGCTTCCTGGCTCGCTTTCCGCAGGTGCAAGCCCTCGCCGAAGCGTCCGCCGACGATGTGATGGCGCTCTGGAGTGGCCTGGGGTATTACAGCCGGGCGCGCAACCTGCACCGCTGCGCCCAGGTGGTGGTGGCCGAGCATTCGGGTGTGTTTCCGGCCGACGCCCAGACGCTGCAGACCCTTCCGGGCATCGGTGCTTCAACAGCTGCGGCCATTGCGGCTTTCTGCCACGGCGAGCGCATCTCCATCCTGGATGGCAATGTGCGGCGTGTGCTCAGTCGGCTGCTCGCATTCGATGGCGATCTTGCGCAGGGCGACGCCCAGCGCGAGCTCTGGGCATTGGCGCAAGGTCTGTTGCCGCACGATCCGGGACCGGGCGACATGACCGCCTACACGCAGGGCTTGATGGACCTCGGTGCCACGGTGTGCACCCGCAGCCGTCCACAGTGTGGTCGCTGCCCGGTGCAGCCTCTTTGCCGTGCCGCACAAGCCAGCAATGTGCTGAACTATCCTGTGAAGACCCGCACCCTCAAGCGGCGCCACGAGAGCTGGTGGTTGCTCGTGTTGCGCGACGCCACACCGAACGGTCAACGGGTCTGGCTGGAGCGGCGACCTGCCCGCGGCATCTGGGCGGGCTTGTTTTGTACGCCGGTGTATGCGAGCGAAGCGCTCGCCTGTGCGACGCTGCCACCCGATCAGACGGCCAAGATCCAGGCGCTCGCACCCGTGGCGCACAGCCTGACCCACCGTGAACTGCGCCTGCATCCCTTGCTGCTGGATGGTCATGCGGATCGATTGGCCGCCGGGCGGGATGGTCAGTGGGTGGCGATGGCGACGCTGGAACAGGTGGGACTGCCCGCACCGCTGCGGCAACTGCTCACCCAGCTGCCGGACTGAAGCCTGCGCTCAGCCGCCTGCGGCGGGCGCTTGTCGGGCCAACACAGCGGGCCAGCCGTCGATTTCGCGGTGGCGCAGCCGGGTGGCCCAGTCGGCAGCGAAAGCAGCGCCAAGCCGCTCCACCAGGTACACCGACCGGTGCTGGCCGCCGGTGCAGCCGATCGCCACCGTCACATAGCTCCGGTGGTCCAGTTGCATCTGCGGCAACCACTGGTGCAGAAAATCAGCAATCTGCTGCTGCATGCGTGCAACATCGGGCTCGGCCGCGAGGTAGCGGACCACCGGCGCATCGCGCCCGGTCAGCGGTTTGAGCTCCGGAACGTAATGGGGGTTGGGCAGCATGCGCACGTCGAACACGAAGTCCGCGTCCATCGGTATGCCCCGCTTGAAGGCAAAGGACTCGAACACCAGCGTCAGGGTGGTCTGGTCGGTCCCCAGCAGCTCCTTGATCTGGCTGCGCAACTGCGCCGGGCGCAACAGGCTGGTGTCGAACACCAGCGCCCGTTCCCGCAGCTCGGCCAGCAGTTCGCGT
>JALOSH010000454.1 GCA_025458545.1 Hydrogenophaga sp. | reverse complement strand
GCCTGGGTTATGGCATCGAGACCAACAGCATGAGCCGCGAACTGCCGCGCATCTACCAGCGCATGATCGAGGACGAACTGGCGCGTGTCGACGCTGCACGGGACGCCGACACGAACGGGCAGCAAAAAGGCCGCACAGAAAAAACTGTGCGGCCTTGAGCCTGGTGCCCGGGGCCGGAATCGAACCGGCACGCCTTGCGGCGGGGGATTTTGAGTCCCCTGCGTCTACCAATTTCACCACCCGGGCGTCGAATGTGTGGGCAGAGAAATTATGGCACAGTGCTGTGCATGAACTACCCGACGATTGAAGACGCGATCGGTCGCACGCCACTGGTCGCCTTGCAGCGCATCGGTGCTGCCGACCACCAGGCCCGAGGCAATGTGGTCCTGGGCAAGCTCGAAGGCAACAACCCCGCAGGCTCCGTGAAAGACCGGCCGGCGCTCTCCATGATCCAGCGCGCCCAGGAACGCGGCGAGATCCGGCCTGGCGACACGTTGATCGAAGCCACTTCTGGCAACACCGGCATTGCGCTCGCGATGGCCGCCGCCATCAAGGGCTACCGCATGGTGCTGATCATGCCGGAGGACCTGTCCATCGAGCGCGCCCAGACCATGAAAGCCTTCGGTGCCGAACTCATCCTCACGCCCAAGAGCGGCGGCATGGAGTACGCGCGCGATCTGGCCGACAAGATGGCAAAAGAAGGCAAGCGACAACCCGCGCATCCACTACGAGACCACCGGCCCCGAGTTGTGGGAGCAGACCGGCGGACGCATCACGCATTTTGTGAGTGCCATGGGCACCACCGGAACCATCACCGGCGTCTCGCGCTTCCTGAAGGAAAAGAACCCGGCGATCCGCATCATCGGCGCCCAGCCCAGCGAAGGCTCGCGCATCCCTGGCATCCGCAAGTGGCCGCAGGAGTACCTGCCCAAGATCTACGACCCGTCGGGTGTGGACGAACTCATTCTGGTGAGCCAGAGCGACGCCGAGGACATGTGCCGGCGCATGGCGCGGGAAGAGGGTATCTTTGCCGGCATTTCGGCGGCCGGTGCCTGCTGGGTGGCGCAGCAGGTTGCCGCGCAGGCGAGCAACGCCACCGTGGCCTTCATCGTTTGTGATCGTGGGGATCGCTACCTGTCGACCGGCGTCTTTCCCGCCTGAGGCCATGCTGGGCGATTACCGTTTTTGCCCACTGTGTGCCGCGCCGCTGGCTCTGACCGAGGCCCAGGAAGACGGTGGCCCCAAGCAGCGGTTGCGCTGCACCGACTGCGACTACACCCACTGGAACAATCCCACGCCGGTGCTGGCGGCCATCGTGCAGCTGGGCGATCAGATCCTGCTGGCGCGCAACGCGGCCTGGCAGAACCGCATGTTCGGCCTCATCACTGGTTTCATGGAAGCGGGCGAGACGCCGGAGGAAGGCATCCGGCGCGAGATTGCAGAAGAAACCGGGCTCACCGTGAGTGCCCTCAGCCTGGTGGGTGTGCACGACTTCCAGCGCATGAACCAGGTGCTGATCACCTACCACGCGGTGGCCCACGGCACGGTGCGGCTGTCGCCCGAACTGGCGGAATACAAACTGCTGGCGCCCCAGCAGGTGAAGTGCTGGCGCGCAGGCACCGGCCTGGCCCTGGCCGACTGGCTGCGGGCCCAGGGCGTCGAACCGGTGTTCCTGGAGACGCCAGCGGAGCCTGCACACGACGCCCTTCGGCCTGCCTGATCCACCGGCCGCTTAGAATCTCGCATCCACAGGAAGCATCCCCATGAACGCCGACAAAGAACTTGACGCCCGCGGACTGAACTGCCCGCTGCCCATCCTGAAAGCCAAGAAGGCTTTGGCCGACATGACCAGTGGCCAGACCCTGTGTGTGATTTCCACCGACGCGGGTTCGGTGCGGGATTTCCAGGCCTTCGCCAAGCAGACCGGCAACGAGCTGGTGTCCCAGCAGTCGGTGGGCAGCGATCACTTCACCTATCTCAAGCGCCGCTGATCCCTCAGCGTCCAGATCTCCAAGCTTCCGGCAGCCATTTGTCCCATGGAAGTCCTGCTGGTTGACCCGCTCGTCCCCGAAGCCCTCGGCTGGCTGCAGGAGCGCCACGACGTGTCGTTCCGCCCCGAGCTGGGCGACGACCCGATCGAGCTGCGCAAGATCGTCTACAAGACCCGCGCCATCGTGCTGCCTCCGCACGTGGTGGTCTCGCAAGAGTTCCTGAACTTCGCACCCAAGCTGGAAGTCGTGGCGCGCATGCAGATTTCCAGCGACAACACCGATCTGGATGCCTGTGCCAAGCGCCAGGTGAGGGTGGTGCAGGCGCGCAGCGCCACGGTGCGGTCCAACGCCGAATACCTGCTTTACGGCCTGCTCATGCTGTACCGCCGAGGCATGGTGAGCGCGCTGCTCGGGCGCCGGATTTCAGAGGTCCGCATGGGGCGCGAGCTGGCGGGCAGCACGGTGGGCCTGCTGGGGCTCGCGCCAGTGGCGCACACGCTGGCACCCATGCTCAAAGCCCTGGGCGTGCGCCTGCTGGGCTACGACCCGGCGGTGCATCACGCTGCGCCCATCTGGGACAAACTGGGTGTGGAGCCCACCACCCTCAACGAATTGCTGGGCCGCTCGGACGCCGTGCAGGTGGTCTATGCCTCGCGTTTCAAGGGCTGGCTCAACGAGCGGGTGCTCAACCATTGCAAACCTGGCCAACTGTGGGTGGGCGTGAGCCGCAGTTCGTTGTTCGATGCCGAAGCGCTGGCGCTGGCGCTGATGGATGGCCGCATCGATGCCTGCCTGATGGACGGTGCCAACCCGACGTTTGCCGCCGAAGGCACACCATTGCACGGCGTGCCCAACCTGCACCTGACGCCGCGCCTGGGTTCGCACACCCGCGAGGCGAAGTTGCGCGCCAGCTGGTATGTGGCGCACCGGGTGCACGAAACCCTGTCGCCCATGGCAGCTCAGGCCGAGTCGAAGGTGAGCGACTTTTCCGTGCTCGACAGCCTGGAGTTTCCCGCCGATCAGGTCGACCCCCAGGCGGTTACACCGTCGCAGTGGGGTTCGTTGTCCACTCATCGTCGGTAACCCAACCCCCCCCCCGCGCCGCCTGCGGCGTCACCCCCCAGGGGGCGCCAGCAGCGGCCCGGCGAAGCCGGTTCCGCGCTGGCCTTGGCCTTGCTGGGCTCCCCCTCTAGCCCAAGGTGGGCATACCGGGCTCTGGAAGGCGGCCGTGGCCCTGGTAGGCGGTCTCAGTTCCCCAGCCTGGCCAGTTGCTCGCGCACCTTGACAAGCGTGGCGCCGAAGTCGGCCACTCGTTTGCGTTCCTGCTCCAGCACCGCCGCCGGCGCTTTGGCCACGAAGGCTTCGTTGGCCAGCTTGTTGTTGGCTTTGGCGATCTCGCCTTCGAGGCGCGTGGCTTCTTTGCTCAGGCGGGCCTTCTCGGCGGCGACGTCGATTTCCATGAACAGGCACAGGCGCACCACCGCGTCGCCGCTGCCCACCACCGCCACCGGCCCGGCCTGCGCGGCGGCGGCCCAGGCGGTCTCGTCTTCAAACACCTTGACTTCGCTGAGCTTGGCCAGGCCTTGGAGCACGGCGGCGTTGTCGCGCATGAAGGCGGTGTCGCCCACGGCGAACAGCGGCAGGCGGGTCGCGGGGGAAACGCCGAGTTCGCCGCGCAGCGTGCGGCAGGCGTCCACCAGGCCCTTGAGCTTGGCCACCTGGGCTTCAGCGGTCTCGTCGATGCGCTCGGGCTGGCTCACCGGGTAAGCAGCGATGCTGACCGACTCGCCGCCCCGGCCGGCCACAGGCGCCACCTTCTGCCACAGCTCTTCGGTGATGAACGGAATGATCGGGTGCGCCAGGCGCAGGATGGTCTCCAGCGTGCGGATCAGCGTGCGCCGGGTGGCGCGCTTCTGCGCGTCGTTGCCGGTGTTGATCTGCACCTTGGCGATTTCCAGGTACCAGTCGCAAAACTCGTCCCACACAAACTGGTAGATCGTATTGGCCACGTTGTCCAGCCGGTAGTCGGCAAAGCCTTGCGCCACTTCGGCTTCAACGCGTTGCAACCGAGAGACGATCCAGCGATCGGCCTGGCTGAAGCTCAGGTAGCCGCCGGGCAGGCACTCGGCAGCGCTGTGTTCCTTCAGCCCGCAGTCCTGGCCTTCGCAGTTCATCAGCACAAAGCGGGTGGCGTTCCAGAGCTTGTTGCAGAAGTTGCGGTAGCCCTCGCAGCGCTTGCTGTCGAAGTTGATGCTGCGGCCCAGCGAGGCGAGTGCCGCGAAGGTGAAGCGCAGCGCGTCGGCGCCGTAGGCCGGGATGCCGTCGGGGAATTCTTTTTCGGTCTGCTTGCGCACCTTGGGCGCGGTTTCGGGTTTGCGCAGGCCGGTGGTGCGCTTGTCCAGCAGCGGGGCCAGTGAAATGCCGTCGATCAGGTCCACCGGGTCGAGCACGTTGCCTTCGCTCTTGCTCATCTTCTGGCCCTGCGCGTCGCGCACCAGGCCGTGGATGTAGACGTCCTTGAACGGCACCCGGCCGGTGAAGTGGGTCGTCATCATGATCATCCGGGCGACCCAGAAGAAGATGATGTCGTAGCCCGTCACCAGCACGCTGCTGGGGAGGTAGAGGTTGTAGTCGTCGGTGGCGGCTTCTTTCTGATTCGGCCAGCCCATGGTGCTGAAGGGCACCAGCGCTGACGAGTACCAGGTGTCCAGCACGTCTTCGTCGCGCGTGAGCGCCCTGCCCGCGCCAGCCTGTGCCTGCGCTTCTTCCAGGTTGCGGGCCACGTACACATTGCCCTGTTCGTCGTACCAGGCCGGGATCTGGTGGCCCCACCAGAGCTGGCGGCTGATGCACCAGTCCTGGATGTTGTTCATCCACTGGTTGTAGGTGTTGACCCAG
>JALOSH010000069.1 GCA_025458545.1 Hydrogenophaga sp. | reverse complement strand
CGACGCGGCGCGCTGCCTGATCACGCCGGGGCAGATCAATGCTTTGATCGACGCCTGCCAGCAAGACCCGGTGGGTGGCCTGCTGGCGCTGAAGTTGCCGGACACGCTCAAAGCAGAGCGCCAAGGCCGTGTGGCGGCGACTGTGGATCGGTCCGACAAATGGCTCGCCCAGACGCCCCAGATGTTTCGCATTGGCGCTCTGCAGGCCGCGCTGGCCGAGCGCGCACCGAGCGGTTTTGCCGGGATCACCGACGAAGCCAGCGCCATGGAGCTGGCCGGTCACGCGCCGCTGCTGGTGCCCGGCAGCGCGCAGAATTTCAAGGTCACCTACCCGGAAGACTTTGCCCTGGCAGAAGCCATCCTGAAGAGCCGCCCATGAATCCTGTTGCCATTCCTTTTCGCATCGGTGAGGGCTGGGATGTCCATGCGCTCGTGCCAGGGCGCCCACTGGTCATCGGCGGGGTCAACATACCGCACAGCTTCGGTTTGCTTGGCCATTCGGATGCCGACGTGCTGCTGCACGCCATCACCGATGCACTGCTTGGTGCGGCGTCGCTGGGCGATATCGGCCGCCATTTCCCCGACACCGACGAGCGCTTCAAGGGCGCCGATTCCAGTGTGCTGCTGGCCGAGGTGGCGCGGCGGGTGCGCGAGGCGGGTTTCGAGATCGGCAACATCGACAGCACCGTGATCGCGCAGGCACCCAAGCTGGCGCCGCACATCGATGCGATGCGCCAGCGCATCGCTGACGTGCTGAGTCTCGCGGTGGGTCAGGTCAACGTCAAGGCCAAGACGGCCGAAAAACTCGGCCCGGTCGGGCAAGGCCTGTCGATTGAAGCGCGTGCCGTGGCCTTGCTGCTGGCACCCGGCTGAGAGCGGCGCCGATCAGGCTTTGACCAGGGGCTTGGCGAGCGGAAGCTTGATGTGAGCGGACAGTCCGCCGGTGCTGCTATTGGCCAGCGCAAAACGCCCGCCCATGCGGGCAATCGCCCGTTCAACGATGGCCAGGCCCAGCCCGGTGCCGGTGGCCGAGGTGCGCGAGACATCGCCCCGGAAGAAGGGTTGCGTCAGTTGGCTCAGCATGTCCGGGCTCACGCCCACGCCGTGGTCGCGCAGTTTGATGAGCACCCAGTCGTCCTTGGTCTTGGCCGCGATCTCGATACGGGCCACCCCCGTGACCGGGTCGCGTCCGTAACGTTGGGCGTTCTCCAGCAGGTTGGCAAACACGCGGTGCAGCTCGGTGGCATCGCCCATCAGCACGGTGTCTGGCGGCAGGCTGGTGCTGATCACCGTGTTGGGGTCGCTGCCGAGCGCGAAGGTCGCGGCTTCAATCACCTGGTTGAGGCTGACGCGCTCCGGCGCCTGGTGATCGGGGCGCGCGTAGTCCAGGAACTTGTCGATGATGGCATTGACCTGCTCGATGTCGGCCGCCATGTGCTCGCGCGCCTCAGGATCGTCCACGCTCATCTCGGTTTCCAGCCGCAGACGTGCCAAGGGCGTGCGCAGATCGTGAGATATGCCGGCCAGCATGAGTGCTCGGTCCTGCTCGATCTTGGACAGGCGCTGGGCCATGCGGTTGAAGCCGATGTTGACCTCGCGGATTTCGCTGGTCGCCACCGCCTCGCTGAGCTGGCTGGCGTTGAAATCGCCCTCGCGCAAGCGGCTGGCGGCAAACGACAGGTTTTTCAGCGGGCGGTTGATCAGCCGCGCGATCAGCGCTGCGCCCGCCAGCGACAGCACGGCCGCCGTGCTCAGCCAGATCAGCCAGGTGGTGCCGGTCACCAGGCCCAGGCGAGAGGGATCGGTCAGCAGCCAATAGGGGTCGTCGTCGATGGTGAAGCCGATCCACAGGCCCGGCGTGCCGTTCACTTCGCGAGCCACGACCGTGCCTGGTCCCAGGCGCGTGCGGAGTCGCTCGCTCACACTGCGGCTCAATGAATCGGTGTCGTACAGACGGTACTTGTCGGTGGGCTCGCGCGGCGCAATGCGCACGCTTTCCTCGTCTGCCAGGGTCTTGACCAGCGAAACCCGGGCGATGGAGTCCGAATGCACCAGCGCCGCCCGGCTGAGGTTCACCAGCGAAGCGAGCTGCTGCGCACTTTGCAACACGCGGGGCTCGAACTCCAGGGCTCGGAAGGTCTGCAGCCACGCCACGATACAGCCCACCAGCAGCATGGACAGCAAAAAAAACGTGCGCCAGAACAGGCTCACCTCGCGCGGCGGGCGCGCATCGAGCGAGGCTGGCGCCGTCTCCAGCGCTGCGGGCTGGGTTTCGAACGGCACGCGCGATTCGTCGTTCATCAGCTGTTGCCGTCCGGCACAAACACATAGCCCACGCCCCAGACGGTCTGCAGGTAGCGCGGCGAAGCAGCATCTTCTTCGATCAGTTTGCGCAAGCGGGAGACCTGCACATCCAGGCTGCGGTCAAACGGCTCGAATTCGCGACCGCGCGCCAACTGGGCCAGCTTCTCGCGCGACAGCGGCTGGCGCGGGTGCCGCACCAGGGCCTTGAGCATGGCGAACTCGCCGGTGGTCAGCGGCAGGTCCACGCCGTCTTTGCGCAGGGTGCGCAGGCTGAGGTCGAACTCGAACGGCCCGAAGTTCACCATTTCTGCGTCCTGAGAGGGCGCTCCCGGCACTTCGGTGGGCGGTCGGCGGCGCAACACCGCGTGGATGCGGGCCAGCAGCTCGCGCGGGTTGAAGGGCTTGCCCAGGTAGTCGTCGGCACCGACTTCCAAGCCCACGATGCGGTCCACGTCCTCGCTCTTGGCGGTCAGCATGATGATGGGCGTGCGGTCGCCGTTGGCGCGCAGACGGCGGCAGATCGACAAACCGTCTTCGCCCGGCATCATCAGGTCGAGCACGATCAAGTCCACCGAGTCGCGTTGCAGCACCCGGTTCAGCGCCTTGCCGTCCTCGGCCAGCATCACCTCAAAGCCTTCCTGCATGAGGTAACGGCGCAGCAGATCGCGGATGCGGACGTCGTCGTCGACGACCAGGACCTTGTTGGGGCGGGCATTGGCTTGTGGCATGGCAGCAACTCTCTGAATTTGTAACAAACTCGATTGTGGCAGCGCCAAGTCCTTGTCAGCGCTCAATTTTTGTCCTCCTGACAGGGTGTTACAACTGTTGCCGCGACGGTTTGTTCCGTTACTCAGGGTCAACACACACAATCCGCTGCGTGTTCATACTTGCACCCACCATGAAACCGCTTCTGCCAGCTTCGTGTTTGATGTCTGTCTTGCTCCCCATCATCGGTTGGGCGGCAGACCCGAGCGCTGTCTCCTCGGCATCGGAAACGCCGCCGTCCACCGCGTTGCTGCCGCTGGCCGCTGCCGAGCCTTCCGAGCCGCGCAGCAACACCAGCCTGCGCAGCGTCTTGCGCCAGCCTTTTGACGACTACAAGGAAGACAGCAAGCCCTATCGGCTGTCGGTGCAAGAGCGCCAGCGCCTGCGCGAACAGCTGAGCGGCCAGTCCCCTTACGATCCCATCAAAAAATAAACAATGTCCATCTGCTCGGTTTCTATGCCTTTGCCCAAGCTCTCAACCCGTTCCTTTTCTGCTTCTCCCCGCCGCACGTTTGCCACCCTGATCGCCGCTCTGATTTTCACCACGGCCGGTCACAGCGGTCTGGTGTCCGCCCAAGTCATGCCAGCCGCCGCACCCTCCAACATCGTCAACATCTCGGCCAGCGGATTTCTGGAAGTGCCCCAGGACTGGCTGTCGATGACCCTGAACACGACCAAGGAAGGCCCGGACGCGGCCACCGTTCAGAACCAGCTCAAAGTCGCCCTGGACGCGGCGCTGGCGGTGGCCAAAGCGTCCGCTCAGCCCCAGCAGCTGGAGGTGCGCACCGGTCAGTTCTCGCTCTACCCGCGCTACACCTCGGCCGGGAAGATCAACGGCTGGCAAGGCTCGACCGAGCTGGTGATCGAAGGCCGTGACTTTGCCCGCATCAGTGCCACAGCCGGCAAGATTCAGACCCTCACCCTGGGCAACGTCGGCTTTTCCTTGTCGCGCGACGCGCAGCAGAAGCTCGAGGCCGATGTGCAGGCCCTGGCCATCGAGCGCTTCAAGAGCCGTGCCGATGCCGTGGTCAAAGGCTTTGGTTTCACCGGCTACAGCTTGCGTGAGATCGCCATCAGCTCGGCCGATCAGGGCGGTGGGCAGCCTTATCCCCGCGCCATGGCGATGCAGGCCAAGGCCGCCATGTCGGACGCCCCCGTTGCGGTGGAGGCCGGGAAAAGCATGGTCAATGTGACCGTGTCAGGCGCCATCCAGATGCGTTGAATACAACGCCCGCGATCCAATGAAAAAGGCCCGCAGCTGCGGGCCTTTTTCATGCCATGTGGCCTGCTCATTGAGCGACCCAGCCGCCATCCATGTTCCAGGCGACACCGCGGACGTTTTGACCGGCGGGCGAGCAAAAGAAAACCGCCAGCTCGCCCAACTCCTCGGGCGTGGTGAACTGCATCGATGGCTCCTTTTCACCCAGCAGCAACTTCTTCGCCTCGTCGTTCGATAGGCCCAGCGCAGCGGCCTTGGCGTCGACCTGTTTCTGCACCAGCGGCGTGAGCACCCAGCCGGGGCAGATCGCATTGCAGGTCACTCCCGTGGTGGCGTTCTCCAGCGCGGTCACCTTGGTCAGGCCGACCACGCCGTGTTTGGCCGCGACATAAGCCGATTTCTCAGCCGAACCCACCAGGCCATGGACCGATGCCACGTTGATGATGCGTCCCCAGTTGGCCGCGCGCATCGCCGGCAGGGCCAGGCGCGAGGCGTGGAAGGCACTGCTGAGGTTGATCGCCAGGATCGCGTCCCATTTCTCCACCGGGAAGTCTTCCACCCGGGCGACGTGCTGGATACCCGCGTTGTTCACCAGAATGTCCACCCGGCCGAACTGTGCTGCGGCGAACCGCATCATGTCTTCGATGTCGGCGGGCTTGCTCATGTCGGCACCGTGGTACGCGACGCGCACGCCCAGTGCCGCGATCTCCGCCTTGGGGCCTTCGGCATCACCAAATCCGTTCAGCACGATGTGGGCACCCTGGCGCGCCAGCGCCTTGGCAATGCCCAGGCCGATCCCGCTGGTGGATCCCGTGACCAGGGCCGTCTTGTTCTTGAGCATGGGTAACCTCCAGTTCCATTACGATAGGTTGAAAGACATCGAGACGATTATCACGGAGACCCCACGGGGCGGATCGGACATGCTGCAACCTCAACTTCAGTTTCTGCCTGTTGCTGGCCCTGCCGGCCGCGACGGGGGCACGCGCCGCATGGCCTTCTGGGACTGGCCCTGTGCAGCCGGGTCGGCATGCCGCCAGGTGGTGATCTGCGTGCACGGCTTGTCTCGCCAGGGGCGCGACTTCGACCAGCTGGCCCAGTCTTTGGCGCCGCGCGCGCGGGTTCTTGCGGTGGACGTGGCTGGACGAGGGCACAGCGACTGGCTCGCTGATCCCATGGGTTATCAGGTTGGTACCTACGCCGCCGATCTGATGGGGCTGATGGCGCATGTGCGCTCCGAGCAACCCGAGGCTGTGATCGACTGGGTGGGCACCAGCATGGGCGGTCTCATCGGCATGGCCATCGCCGCGCAGCCTGGTTTTGCGCCCCGCCGACTGGTGCTCAACGATGTCGGCCCCGTCATCCAGTGGGCAGCGCTCCAGCGGATTGGCACCTACCTGGGCAAGAACCCGAGTTTCGAATCCGAGCAGCAAGCCGCTGACTACCTGGGTTCGATCTCAGCCGGCTTCGGTCCTCACAGCGCCGAACAATGGCTGGCGCTGTCTCGGCCCATGTTGCGCGAGCGCGAAGGGCGCTGGTGGCTGCATTACGACCCCGCCATTGCCGTGCCATTTCAAGCCCTCAGCGGTGGCGCCGATCCGGTGGCTGCGCAAAGCGCCGTGCAGGCGGGAGAGACGGCACTCTGGCAGCTGTACGACGCCATCACCTCGTCCACCTTGCTGCTTCGCGGAGGCGAATCCGATTTGTTGACCCGCGAAACAGCCGCCCTCATGGCCGCCCGTGGCCCCAAGGCGCGGTGTGTGGAGTTCGCCGGTATCGGTCATGCGCCCACCCTGGTGGCGTCCGATCAGGTGGCCGTGGTTCAGGAATTTTTATGGGCGCCCTGAGATCGGTCGCGCCATGAAGCGTTCGCCGGATGTGCTCAAGTCCTCGGAGGAGTTGCCACTGAATCCGACACACCCGCCATCGGCCATCGTGGCCGCCACCCTGGACAGCTTGCCGCAGCAAGCGCAGGCCCTGACCCGTGCGCGCGCGTTCGCCGAACCTTTGTTGGCCTTCGAACACCTCGACACTGGGGAAAACATCCTGGCCCACGCCGACGCTGTGGCTCGAATTCTTCAAGAGATCGGCGGCTCGGAAGCCATGCAGGCTGCGACCTACCTGGTGTATGCCTGTGAGCACCTGAATCGACCTCAGGAGACCATCGCCAAAGCCTTCGGAGAGCACTTCGCTGCGCTGGCCGTGGAGACCACCAAGCTGTTGCAACTCCAGCGCCAGGCGCGTACCAAGTCCGCCGAGGTGCAAGCCAAGAAAGACGAGGAGCGGCAAGCCGCTCAAGACCATGCGTTGCCGCAGGTGTCGCCGGGCAAGGTGCCTGTTTCAGAACTCGCGGCGAGCCAGACCGAGAACGTGCGCAAGATGCTGCTGGCATTTTCGCGCGATTTGCGTGTGGTCATGCTGAGGCTGACTTCGCGCCTGCAGACGCTGCGCTACTTTGCAGCGAGCAAGGGCGATCCCGGCCACGCGCTGGCCAGCGAATCGCTGCATGTGTTTGCGCCCCTCGCCAATCGGCTGGGCATCTGGCAAATCAAGTGGGAGATGGAGGACCTGGCCTTTCGTTTCCTGGAGCCGCAGACCTACAAGGAGGTGGCGCGACTGCTGGACGAAAAGCGTGCAGAGCGGGAGGCGCATGTCGAATGGGTTCGAGACCGGCTGCAGCGAGACCTGTTGCAGCAGGGGATTGAGGCGTCGGTTCAGGGCCGTCCCAAGCACATCTACAGCATCGTCAAGAAGATGCGTGGCAAGTCGCTGGGTTTTGACCGCGTTTTTGACATCCGAGCCCTTCGGGTGGTCGTGCCACAGGTGAACGACTGCTATGCGGTGCTGGCCCATGTGCATGCCCAGTTTGCGCCGGTGCCCACCGAGTTCGACGACTACATCGCCAAGCCCAAGCCCAACGGCTACCAGTCGCTGCACACGGTGGTGCGCGACGATCAGGGGCGGGCGTTCGAAATCCAGATTCGCACCCAGGCCATGCACGATCACGCCGAGCACGGCGTGGCCGCACACTGGGCCTACAAGGAAGCGGGCACCAAGGGTTATGTGGGTGTGTCGGCGAGTTCGGAGTACGACGCCAAGATCGCGGTGCTGCGCCAGCTGCTGGCCTGGGAACGCGACCTCAGCGGAGCTGCGCAAGGTTTGTTCGACGACCGCATCTACGTGCTCACACCAGACGCCGCCATTGTGGAGCTGCCGCAAGGCGCGACCGCGGTCGACTTCGCCTATTCGGTCCATACCAGCCTCGGTCATCGCTGCCGTGGCGCGCGGGTCGATGGCGCCATGGTCACGCTCAACACCCCGCTGCAGAATGGGCAGACGGTCGAGATCACCGCGGCCAAGGAGGGTGGTCCCTCGCGCGATTGGCTCAACAGCGAGCTGGGCTACCTCGTCAGCCACCGGGCCAAGAGCAAGGTGCGAGCCTGGTTCAACGCGCAGGCGATGGAAGAGACCATCGCCAAGGGTCGGGAGGCGGTGGAAAAGTTGCTCCAACGGGAGGGGCGCACGGCGATCAAGTTGGACGACCTGGCGGTTTCCTTTGGGTTGGATTCGGCGCAGGAGTTGTTCGAGCAAGTCGGCAAAGACGAGCTCTCACTGCGCGCCATCGAAACCCGACTCCGACCCAGCGAACCGGTCGAAGTAGAAGAGCCCCTGGCTTGGTTGAAAAAGCCGCGCAAAGCGAGCAGCGGCAGCAGCGGTGGGGTGCTGGTGGTGGGTGTGGATTCGCTCATGACGCAGCTCGCCAAGTGCTGCAAGCCGGCACCGCCGGACGACATCGGAGGATTCGTCACGCGCGGCAAAGGCGTGAGCATCCACCGCAGCGACTGTACCGACTTTGCGCACCTGCGGCGCACCAGTCCGGCCAGGGTGATCGATGTGCAATGGGGCGGCCAGGCGGGAGGCGCCAGGGAAGGCCTGTCGCCGGTGTACCCGGTGGATGTGGCCGTCGAGGCGCAGGACAGGCAGGGCCTGCTGCGTGACATCTCGGAGGTGTTTGCGCGCGAAAAAATGAACGTGATCGGGGTCCAGACCCAGTCTGTGCGCGGCGTGGCCTGGATGACATTCACCATCGAAGTGGTCGACGCGCGGCAGGTCGCGCGGGCGATGGCGGTGGTGGGTGATGTGGCAGGTGTCCGGGTGGTGCGGCGGAAGTGATCGCCCTCGGCGGCCCAGAGCGCCGTCTTTATCGGTGCTATAATTTGCGGCTTCGGACAGTTTGTAGGCGCGTAGCTCAGCTGGTTAGAGCACCACCTTGACATGGTGGGGGTCGTTGGTTCGAGTCCAATCGCGCCTACCAAATTCTTCGATCCTAGAATGTGCTTCATATCCGCCACAGCGTTTGGTGGTGTGTGTGGCCATATCCCCGTTCTGAAAGTTCACCAGTGCAAAAAAGCAAGGCAGAAGCCAGCAACGCCCAGCCGGGCAGTGTGCGGGTGATCAAGAAGTACCCCAACCGTCGGCTGTACGACACCGATACGTCGTCCTACATCACGCTGGCCGAAGTGAAGGCGCTGGTGATGGACAACGAGCCCTTTGTGGTTCGCGACGCCAAGTCCAACGACGATCTGACACGCAGCATCCTGCTGCAGATCATCCTGGAAGAAGAGACCGCAGGCGTGCCGATCTTCACCGAGCAGGTGCTCGCCAACATCATCCGTTTCTATGGGCACTCCATGCAGGACTTCATGGGTTCTTACCTGGAAAAGAACGTGCAGATCTTCATGGACTTGCAGAACAAGATGACCGAACAGACCAAGGGCCTGAATCCCGACCTCTGGAAACAGTTCACCAACGTGCAGTCGCCCATGATGCAGGGGATGATGGGGACCTACATGGAGCAGTCCCGC
>JALOSH010000068.1 GCA_025458545.1 Hydrogenophaga sp. | reverse complement strand
AGGGCGTTCTACGAATACCACGCCGCGATGATGGAGCCCTGGGACGGTCCCGCTTCCATCGTGTTCACCGACGGTCGCCAGATCGGCGCCACGCTGGACCGCAACGGCCTGCGCCCGTCGCGCTACTGCATCACCGACGACGACATGGTCATCATGGGTTCGGAATCGGGTGTGTTGCCGGTGCCGGAAAACAAGATCGTGCGCAAGTGGCGCCTGCAGCCCGGCAAGATGTTCCTGATCGATCTGGAGCAGGGCCGCATGATCGACGACGAGGAGCTCAAGGCCAACCTCGCCAACACCAAGCCCTACAAGCAGTGGATCGACAACCTGCGCATCCGGCTCGACGACGTGGAAAACCCGGTCGCCGGGGAATCCGCACAGGAGCTGCCGATCGGTCAGACCGAACCCCAATCCACCGGCAGCGAGCGCGTGGCGCCCGAACTGCTGGACCGCCAGCAGGCCTTCGGCTACACGCAGGAAGACGTCAAGTTCCTGATCAGCCCCATGGCCGCCAACGGTGAAGAAGGCATTGGCTCCATGGGCAACGACAGCCCGCTGGCGGTGCTGTCCGACAAGGACAAACCGCTCTACAACTACTTCAAGCAGTTGTTTGCGCAGGTGACCAACCCGCCGATCGATCCGATCCGCGAGGCGATTGTGATGTCGCTGGTGTCCTTCATCGGCCCCAAGCCCAACCTGCTGGACATCAACCACGTCAACCCGCCGATGCGCCTGGAGGTCAGCCAGCCGGTGCTGGACGTGGCCGACATGGCCAAACTGCGCGACATCGAAGGCCGCACCCAGGGCAAGTTCCGCAGCCACACGCTGGACATCACCTACCCGGTGTTCTGGGGCCGTGAAGGCGTCGAAGCCAAACTGGCTTCGCTGTGTTCGGAGGCCGAGGACGCGATCAAAAGCGGTCAGAACATCCTGATCATCAGCGACCGCAAGGTGAGCGCCACACAGGTGCCCATCCCGGCCTTGCTGGCGCTCTCGGCCATTCACCAGCACCTGGTGCGCGAAGGCTTGCGCACCTCGGTCGGCCTGGTGGTGGAAACCGGCAGCGCGCGCGAAGTGCACCATTTCGCGGTGCTGGCAGGTTACGGCGCCGAGGCCGTGCACCCCTATCTCGCCATGGAGACGCTGGCCGCGATCTGCAAAGACCTGCCCGGCGACCTGAGTGCCGAGAAGGCGATCTACAACTACGTCAAGGCCATCGGCAAAGGCCTGTCGAAGATCATGTCCAAGATGGGCGTGAGCACCTACATGTCGTATTGCGGCGCCCAGTTGTTCGAGGCCATCGGTCTGAACACCGAAACGGTGGACAAGTACTTCACCGGCACCGCCAGCCGCGTTGGCGGCATCGGCGTGTTCGAGATCGCCGAAGAAGGCATCCGCATGCACAAGGCGGCGTTCAGCGACAACCCGGTGCTCGCCACCATGCTGGAAACCGGCGGTGAATACGCCTGGCGTGCCCGCGGCGAGGAACACATGTGGACGCCCGACGCCATCGCCAAGCTGCAGCACAGCACCCGGGCCAACAACTGGAACACGTACAAGGAATACGCCCAGATCATCAACGACCAGAGCAAGCGCCACATGACGTTGCGCGGCCTGTTCGAGTTCAAGATCGACCCCAGCAAGGCGATTTCCATCGACGAAGTCGAGCCGGCCAAAGAGATCGTCAAGCGCTTCGCCACCGGCGCCATGTCGCTGGGTTCCATCTCCACCGAAGCGCACGCCACGCTGGCCGTGGCCATGAACCGCATCGGCGGCAAGAGCAACACCGGTGAAGGCGGCGAAGACGCGCTGCGCTACCGCAACGAACTCAAAGGCATCCCGATCAAGCAGGGTCAGACCATGTCTGACCTGCTGGGCAAGGACACCTTCGAGGTCGACTACGTGCTGCAAGAGGGCGACTCCATGCGCTCCAAGATCAAGCAGGTGGCGTCGGGCCGGTTTGGTGTGACCGCCGAATACCTCAACAGCGCCGACCAGATCCAGATCAAGATGGCCCAGGGCGCCAAGCCCGGCGAAGGCGGCCAGCTGCCCGGCGGCAAGGTGTCGGACTACATCGGCAAGCTGCGCCACAGCGTGCCGGGCGTGGGCCTCATCAGCCCGCCGCCGCACCACGACATCTATTCCATCGAAGACCTGGCCCAGCTGATCCACGACCTGAAGAACGTGGCGCCGCACAGCTCGATCAGCGTCAAGCTGGTGTCTGAAATCGGCGTCGGCACCATCGCCGCGGGCGTGGCCAAGTGCAAGGCCGACCACGTGGTGATCGCCGGTCACGACGGCGGCACCGGTGCTTCGCCCTGGTCGTCGATCAAGCACGCCGGTTCGCCGTGGGAAATCGGCCTGGCCGAAACCCAGCAGACCCTGGTGCTCAACCGCCTGCGCAGCCGCGTGCGGGTGCAGGCCGATGGCCAGATGAAGACCGGCCGCGACGTCGTCATTGGCGGCCTGCTGGGCGCCGACGAGTTCGGCTTCGCCACCGCGCCGCTGGTGGTCGAGGGCTGCATCATGATGCGCAAGTGCCACTTGAACACCTGCCCGGTCAAGTTCGACGAGCTGATCGGCCGCGCGGATTTGCTGGACACCAAGCAGGGCATCGAGCACTGGAAGGCCAAGGGCCTGGACTTCAGCCGCCTGCTGGCGATGCCCGCCGTGCCGGCCGACGTGCCGCGCCTGCACACCCAGAACCAGGACCACGGTCTGGAGAAGTCGCTCGACAACGTGCTGATCGCCAAGAGCCGTCCGGCCATCGACAAGGGCGAGAAAGTGCGCTTCATGGAAGCCGCGCGCAACGTCAACCGCTCGGTGGGTGCCATGCTCTCGGGCGCGGTGACCCAGGTGCACGCTGAAGGCCTGCCGGACGACACCATCCACATCCAGCTCGAAGGCACGGGCGGCCAATCGTTCGGCGCTTTCCTGTGCAACGGCATCACGCTGTACCTGATCGGCGAGGCCAACGACTACACCGGCAAGGGCCTCTCGGGCGGCCGCGTGGTGGTGCGCCCCAGCCTGGACTTCCGCGGCGTGGCGACGCAGAACATCATCGTGGGCAACACCGTGATGTACGGCGCCACCAGCGGCGAAGCCTTCTTTGCTGGCGTGGCCGGCGAGCGCTTCGCGGTGCGCCTCTCGGGCGCCACCGCGGTGGTGGAAGGCACCGGCGACCACGGTTGCGAATACATGACCGGCGGCACCGTGGCTGTGCTGGGCAAGACCGGCCGCAACTTCGCCGCCGGCATGAGCGGCGGTCTGGCCTATGTGTACGACGAAGACGGCCAGTTCGCCAAGCGCTGCAACACCGCCATGGTCAGCTTGGAAAAAGTGCTGAGCGCCGCCGAGCAGGAAGCCACGATGGACAAAGCCATCTGGCACCGGGGCCTGAGCGACGAAGCGCAGTTGAAGAAGCTCCTGGAAGAGCACAACCGCTGGACCGGCAGCAAGCGCGCGCGCGAACTGCTGGACACCTGGGCCGAGTCGCGTGGCAAGTTCGTGAAGGTGTTCCCGAACGAATACAAGCGCGCGCTGGGCGAAATCAACGCCCGCAAGGCGGCCGCCACCGCCACCACCAAAGCCCAGGGTTCGGCGAAGCAGGCCACCGCCGCCGCCAAGTAAGCCCGGAACGCACGCACACGAAGGACACACATCATGGGAAAAGTCACCGGCTTCATGGAATACGAGCGCCTGGAAGAGGGCTACAAGCCCGTGCCCGAGCGCCTGAAGCACCACAAGGAATTCGTTGTCACGCTCGATGACAGCCAGGCCAAGGTGCAGGCGGCGCGCTGCATGGACTGCGGCACGCCGTTCTGCAACAGCGGCTGCCCGGTCAACAACATCATTCCGGACTTCAACGATCTGGTGTATTCGGGCGACTGGCACAACGCCATCACCGTGCTGCACAGCACCAACAACTTCCCCGAGTTCACCGGCCGCATCTGCCCCGCACCCTGCGAGGCGGCCTGCACCGTCAATGTGAACGGCGACGCGGTGGGCATCAAGTCGATCGAGCACGCGATCATCGACAAGGCCTGGGCCGAGGGCTGGGTGCAGCCGATGCCGGCCAAGATCAAGACCGGCAAGAAGGTCGCGGTGGTCGGCTCCGGCCCCGCCGGCATGGCCGCTGCCCAGCAGCTCGCGCGTGCCGGTCACGACGTGACGGTGTTCGAGAAGAACAGCCGCATCGGCGGATTGCTGCGATACGGCATCCCCGACTTCAAGATGGAGAAGAGCCACATCGACCGCCGCGTGGCGCAGATGGAAGCCGAAGGCGTGGTGTTCAAGACCAGCACCCTGATCGGTGCCATGCCTGAAAGCCTCAAAGTCACCAACGACGCCAAGACGGTGATCAGCGCCGAAGACCTCAAGGCCCAGTTCGACGCCGTGCTGCTGACCGGTGGTTCCGAACAAAGCCGCGACCTGCCGGTGCCCGGCCGCGATCTGGACGGCATCCATTTCGCGATGGAATTCCTGCCGATGCAGAACAAGGTCAACGCGGGCGACAAGCTCAAGGGCCAGCTGCGGGCCGACGGCAAACACGTGGTGGTGATCGGTGGCGGCGACACCGGTTCCGACTGCGTGGGCACCAGCACCCGCCATGGCGCGGTCAGCGTGACCCAGTTCGAAGTGATGCCCCAGCCGCCCGAGCAAGAAAACAAGCCGCTGGTGTGGCCTTACTGGCCGCTCAAGCTGCGCACCAGCTCCAGCCACGACGAGAGCGCCGAGAAAGGCATCCTGCAGCGCGAGTTCGCCATTTCCACCAAGGCGTTCAAGGGCGAGAAGGGCAAAGTCACCAGCCTGACCACGGTGCAGGTCGAGATGAAGGACGGCAAGCTGGTGGAAGTGGCCGGTACCGAAAAAGAATACAAGGCCGACCTGGTGCTGCTGGCCATGGGCTTCGTGAACCCGGTGGCCACCGTGCTCGATGCCTTCGGGGTCGACAAGGATGCCCGCGGCAACGCCAAAGCGACTACCGACTTCACCGGCGGCTACGCCACCAACGTGCCCAAGGTGTTTGCGGCGGGTGACATGCGCCGGGGCCAGAGCCTGGTGGTCTGGGCGATCCGCGAAGGCCGGCAGGCCGCGCGCTCGGTGGACGAGTTCCTGATGGGCTTTTCCGACCTGCCGCGGTGAACGAATCACCCCCGCCGCGCTGCGCGCGACCCCCTCCAGGGGGCAACGCGTGCGGCCCGGCGGAGCCGGTTCCGCCGCGTTCTGGGTGGGACACTCCGCTCAGGCGACGTTCTGAGTCCCTGGGCTGGGGCTGGCAATAGGCCCGAAGTCCTAAGGGCTTACCCTCATGCGACAATTCTCGGTCCTGCAGACCACCCATGAGCGACAAACCCTTCATCGAGATCGACCACGTCACCTTCGGCTACGACAGCCGGCGGACGATCCTCAACGACCTGTCGTTGACCTTCGCCCGTGGCAAGGTCACGGCGGTGCTGGGCGGCTCGGGCTGTGGCAAGACCACGCTGCTGCGCCTCATCGGTGGCGTGCACGCGGCCAACAGCGGTCGGGTCGTGTTCGATGGTGAAGTTGTCAACACCCACGACAAACCGCAGCTGTTTCGACTGCGCCGTCGGTTGGGCATGCTGTTCCAGTTCGGCGCCTTGTTCACCGACCTCAATGTGTTTGACAACGTGGCCTTTCCGCTGCGCGAGATGACCGACCTCCCGGAAGTGCTGATCCGCGACATCGTGCTCATGAAGCTCAACGCGGTCGGTCTGCGCGGTGCGGCCAGCCTCAAGATCAGCGAGGTCTCGGGCGGCATGGCCCGGCGCGTCGCGCTGGCCCGCGCCATCGCGCTCGACCCCGAACTCATCATGTACGACGAGCCCTTTGCCGGCCTCGATCTGGTGTCCATGGGCGTGGCGGCCAAGCTGATCCGCACGCTGACCGACGTCACCGGCACGACCACGCTGCTGATCTCGCACGACGTGCCGCAATGCATGGCCATCAGCGACTGGGTGGTGCTGCTCGCCACCGGAGGGCGTGTCGTGGCGCAGGGCACGCCGGCCGAGCTGATGGCCAGCAGCGAGCCCGAGGTGCGTCAGTTTGTGCGTGGCGAGCCGGACGGTCCGGTCAAATTCCATTACCCGGCTCCCCCGGTGGCGCAAGACTTTGGGCTGAGGGCTTCGGCATGAGCACGGCACGCGGCTGCTTCGGGATTGTTCGAGCCACCACCCGCATCAGGGAGTTCCAGCCATGAACGCACTGCAATGGCTGGGCAGTCGCTCGCTGGCGGTCATGGCCAGCTGGGGCCGTGGTGCCCTGTTTTTCCTGGACCTGCTGCGGGCTTTGCCGGCGGCAGCGGCGCGCCCAGGCCTGGTGATCGCCCAGATCCACGCCATCGGCAACCGCTCGCTGGTCATCATCCTGGCCTCTGGCCTAGCGGTCGGTTTTGTGCTCGCGCTGCAGATGTATTACGCGCTCACCACCTACGGTGCGGCCGAGTCGCTGGGCCTGATCGTGAATCTGGCGCTGGTGCGCGAGCTGGGTCCGGTGGTGACCGCGCTGCTGTTTGCCGGCCGCGCCGGCACCTCGCTCACCGCCGAGATTGGCCTCATGAAAGCGGGTGAGCAGATCGCTGCCATGGAGCTGATGGCCATCGACCCCAAAGCCCGCGTGCTGGCGCCGCGTTTTCTCGGCGGCATCGTGTCCATGCCCTTGCTGGCGGCGCTGTTTTCCGCCGTCGGCATCCTGGGTGCCTATGTGGTGGCGGTGCTGCTGATCGGGATCGATTCGGGCAACTTCTGGTCCATCCAGCAAAACGGGGTGGACGTCTGGCGCGACGTGGGCAACGGCGTGGTCAAGAGCGCGGTGTTCGGCGTCATCTGCACCGCTGTGGCGCTGTACCAGGGCTATGAAACCGAAGCCACGCCCGAGGGCGTGGCCTACGCCACCACCCGCACCGTTGTGACCGCTTCCCTGGGCATCCTGGCCATGGACTTCATCCTCACCGCCTTGATGTTTTCGACCCCTTGATTCGGGAGAACCCATGAACAAAAAAAGCACCGAAGTCTTTGTTGGCCTGTTCGTCCTGATCGGCGCGCTGGCCCTGCTGTTCCTGGCCCTCAAGGCCGCCAACCTGGCCAGTTTCACCGACGGGGGCGACTCCTACACCGTCCAGGCGCGCTTCGACAACATCGGCGGCCTCAAGAGCCGCGCTCCGGTGCGCTCGGCGGGTGTGAACGTGGGGCGCGTCACCAGCGTCGTCTTCGACTCCCAGACCTTCCAGGGCGTGGCGACCATGGAAATCCGCAAAGACGTCCTGTTCCCCAAAGATTCGTCGGCCAAAATCCTGACTTCGGGCCTGCTGGGCGACCAGTACATCGGTATCGAACCCGGTGGCGATCCCAACAACCTGGCCAACGGCGATGTCATCACGCAGACGCAGTCGGCCGTGGTGCTGGAGAACCTGATCGGGCAGTTCCTGTTCAACAGGGCGGCCGACGGAGGCAAATCCGAACCAGCGCCGCAGTGAGCGGCCGGGCAACCAACAACAGGGATGTTTCTCCCAAGGGGGTCGGCATGATCATGCTCAGCAGACAAGGGGTCCATGCGGTTCTCATCGCGCTCGCCGCGGTGCTGTCGGGCTGCGCCACCGGGCCCGACGCCAACCCGCGTGACCCGCTGGAACCGCTCAACCGGGGCGTGACCCGTTTCAACGATGCGGTGGACAGCGCGGTGCTCAAGCCTGTGGCCACCGTTTACCGCGACGTGACACCCGACCTGGTGCGCACGGGCGTGAACAACTTCTTCGACAACCTGCGCGACGTCTGGTCCTTCGTCAACGCCTCGCTGCAGCTCAAACCACAGGCGGCCGCAGAAAACGGCTTGCGGGTCAGCGTCAACACCGTTTTTGGTCTGGGCGGCGTCCTCGACATCGCCTCCGAAATGGGCATCGAGCGCACGCGACTCGATTTTGGCCAGACCCTGGGCCGTTGGGGTGTGCCACCCGGCCCCTACCTGGTGTTGCCGATCTTTGGTCCGTCGTCCTTCCGCGACGCCGCCGGTTTCAGCATCGAGTCCAGTGGTGACCTGGTCTCTCGCATCAACGACATTCCCGTCCGCAACTCGCTCACCGTGTTGCGTGCGGTGGAGACGCGGGCCAACCTGCTGCGCGCCACCACCATGCTGGAAGGCGCCGCGCTGGACAAATACAGCTTCACGCGAGATTTCTACCTGCAGCGCAGGGAAACCCAGATCGAAGACCTGATCGATGAGGGATCGGGTCTGAACAACGGCAACGGTGCAGCGCCCAAGTGACGCCGTTGCGATACCGAACAATTACACAACCGATACACAAGGTACGGAACCGGTGACGTACAGTCCCGGTCACAAGACCGGGCTGAGCAGTCAGCAGGCCTCTTGCCAACGAAAGGACCTTCAGATGATTCAACGACGCCATTGGTTTTCTCGCTTGTTTGCGGTATTGGCCCTGGCCATTTCGCCGCTGGTGTTCGCTTCGAACGAAGCACCCGATGCCTTGGTGCAGCGCATCTCGGGCGAGGTGATGGCGGCGGTCAAGGCCGACCCGGCGATTCAGAAGGGCGACGTCGGCCGCATCGTGGCCCTGGTGGACAGCAAGATCATGCCCAGCGTGAACTTCTCCCGCATGACGGCTTCGGCCGTGGGGCGTTTCTGGCGCCAGGCCACGCCAGCGCAGCAACAGCAGCTGCAAGAAGAGTTCAAGACACTGCTGGTGCGGACCTACTCCGGCGCACTTGGCGAGGTCAAGGACCAGACCGTGACGTTCAGGCCCCTGCGCGCCAAGCCGGAAGACACCGAGGTGGTGGTCCGGTCCGAAGTGCGTGGCCGGGGTGAACCCATCCAGCTCGACTATCGGCTCGAAAAAACCCCCGACGGCTGGAAGATCTACGACCTGAACGTGTTGGGCGTCTGGCTGGTGGAAACCTACCGGACCCAGTTCGCGCAAGAAATCAACAGCAAGGGCATCGACGGTCTGATCGCCACCCTGGCCCAGCGCAACAAAGCCGGCGGCAAAGCCAGCTGAGGCCATCCAGCGATGTCCGACACCTTGGCGCTGCAGCCCGCCACCCTGCCCGAGCGTCTGACGCTGGAGCAGGTGGTGCCCACGCTGGCACAACTGAGACAGGCTTTGGTTGCGCAGCCGGGTCCGCAAGTGCGGATCGATGCCAGCGCGCTGCACGAGTTCGACACCTCGGCCGTGGCGCTGCTGCTGGAGTTGCGGCGTTGGCTGCAACCACAGGGCAAGACCCTGCTGGTCCAGCAGGCGCCTCAGCGCCTGCGCGATCTGGTGCAGCTTTACGGCGTGCAGGAGCTGCTGGCGGTCTGATCGGCCAGGAGCAGGGGCCTTGTCCCTGCCCGGCAAGGCGGCGGGGGCTTCACCTAAAATAGCGGGTTGTCCCGCCGCCGCCAGATGTCCTGGTCGTGTGGCTGGCGATCCCCGTGGTCCCGCACCCGCCATGCCCGCAGTTTCTTTCCAGAACGTTTCCAAGACCTACACCACCGCTCGCGGTGAACTGCAGGCGCTCAAAGGCGTGTCGTTCGATGTCCAGCCCGGTGAATTCTTCGGATTGCTCGGCCCAAACGGAGCGGGAAAAACCACCCTGATCAGCATCCTGGCGGGCCTCACCCACGCCAGCAGTGGTCGGGTGCTGGTGCATGGGCATGACGTGCAGACCGATTACCCGGCCGCTCGCCGCTCGCTCGGTGTGGTGCCGCAAGAGCTGGTGTTCGATCCCTTCTTCAATGTGCGTGAAGCGCTGCGGTTCCAGTCGGGCTATTTCGGCATTCGCCACAACGATGCCTGGATCGACGAGCTGCTCGCCGGTCTGGGCCTGGCCGACAAGGCGGGCGCCAACATGCGGCAGCTCTCGGGCGGCATGAAACGCCGTGTGCTGGTAGCGCAAGCGCTGGTGCACAAGCCGCCGGTGATCGTGCTCGACGAACCAACGGCTGGCGTGGACGTGGAGCTGCGCCAGACGCTGTGGCAGTTCATCAGCCAGCTCAACAAGCAGGGCAGCACCGTGCTGCTCACCACCCATTACCTGGAAGAAGCCGAGGCCCTGTGTGGCCGCATTGCCATGCTCAACCGGGGCGAAGTGGTGGCGCTCGACCGCACCTCCGATCTGCTCAAGCAGGCGGCCTCCAACGTGCTGCGATTCAAGACCGACGATGTGTTGCCCGAAGCCTTGGCAGCGATCGCGCGCGTGACCGGTCGCGTGGTGCAGCTGCCCGCCAACGATGCGCTGGCGGTCGAACGCATCCTGGCCAGCGCACGCGAATCCGGTGTGCGGGTGGAAGACGTGGAAATGCGCAAGGCCGATCTGGAGGATGTGTTTCTCGAGGTCATCGAGGGCAGCAATGTGGCCCGCCGTGTGGTGGAGGGAGCCACCCCATGACCGGCTGGCAGATGCTGCTCTACAAGGAAGTGTTGCGCTTCTGGAAGGTCGGCTTTCAGACGGTGGCCGCGCCGGTGATCACCGCTATTTTGTACATGATGATTTTCGGGCACGTGCTCGAAGGCCGTGTGCAGGTGTACGACTCGGTCAGCTACACCGCTTTTCTGTTGCCTGGCCTGGTGATGATGAGCGTGCTGCAGAACGCGTTTGCCAACAGCAGCAGCTCGCTGATCCAGAGCAAGGTGATGGGCAACCTGGTGTTTTTGCTGCTCACGCCCTTGTCGCACCGCGCCTGGTTCGTGGCCTACGTCGGGTCGTCGGTGTTGCGCGGTCTGGCCGTGGGCGCGGGCGTGATGCTGTGCACCTGGTGGTTCGCGCAGCCGACCTTGGTCGCCCCGCTGTGGATTCTGGTGTTCGGCTTCATGGGCGCAGCCTTGCTGGGTGCGCTCGGTGTGATCGCCGGGCTGTGGGCCGAGAAGTTCGACCAGATGGCGGCGTTCCAGAACTTCGTCATCGTGCCCATGACCTTCCTCTCGGGCGTGTTCTACTCGATCCATTCGCTGCCCGATGTGTGGCAGACGGTGAGCCACCTCAACCCGTTCTTCTACATGATCGACGGCTTCCGCTACGGCTTCTTCGGCGTCAGCGATGTGTCGCCCTGGCTCAGCCTGGCGCTGGTGGGTGGCGCGCTGGCCGCCGTGAGCGCCCTGGCCCTCCACCTGCTGCGCAGCGGCTACAAAATCCGCCCCTGAATCCAAGCCCATGACCGCCGACCAACTGCAACACCTCATCGCCGCAGGCCTCAGCTGTGAGCACATCGAAGTCACCGGCGATGGCCGCCACTGGGCCGCCGTGATCGTCTCGCCCGAGTTCGAGGGCAAGCGCCCGATCGCTCGCCACCAGCGGGTGTACGCCACGCTGGGCGACCGCATGAAGACGGATGAAGTGCACGCGCTGTCGATGAAAACCTACACGCCCGCCGAATGG
>JALOSH010000067.1 GCA_025458545.1 Hydrogenophaga sp. | reverse complement strand
GGCTTGGCATACAGCTCCGGATCGTATTTCTTGAGCTCGGCCGCAATGGCCTTGACCTGCTGCACCGGGTCCACACCCTCGTCAAAAGGTGCCACGTCCACCAGATGCAACAGCACGCGGGTGCGCTGCAGGTGGCGAAGAAACTGATGACCCAGGCCGGCCCCCTCCGAGGCCCCTTCGATCAGGCCCGGCACATCGGCCACGACAAAGCTTTTCTCGGGTCCCACCCTCACAACACCCAGGTTGGGATACAGCGTGGTGAAGGGGTAATCGGCGATCTTGGGCCGCGCATTGGAAATGGCGGAGATCAGCGTCGACTTGCCTGCGTTGGGCATGCCCAGCAAACCCACGTCGGCCAGCACCTTGAGCTCCAGCTTCAGCGACTTGCGCTCGCCCGACCAGCCCGGCGTTTTCTGCCGGGGCGCCCGGTTGGTCGAGCTTTTGTAATGCATGTTGCCAAAGCCGCCGTCGCCTCCTTTGGCGATGGTGATCTGCTCCCCTGGCTGCAACAGTTCGTGCAAGACCTCGCCGGTTTCTGCGTCGGAGATGATCGTGCCCACCGGCATCTTCAGCACGATGTCGTCGCCCTTGACACCGAACATGTCAGAGCCCTTGCCGTGCTCTCCGCGTTCGGCTTCGAACCGCCGGGTGTAGCGGAAATCGACCAAGGTGTTCAGGCTCGGATCGGCCACCGCGTAGACGTGACCTCCCCGCCCCCCGTCGCCCCCATCCGGCCCGCTGAACTCTTTGTATTTTTCATGCCTGAACGACGCGCAGCCATTGCCGCCATCGCCCGCAGCGACTTCGATCGTGGCTTCGTCGACAAATTTCATGACAGGTGCCTTCGGGTCAAACCAACACAAAAGGCCCGCATCGGCGGGCCTTCTGCAATCTGGACATCACTTGCCTGCCGCGTGGCCGGAATGCATGGGCATCCAGCCAAGAACAGGACTCCCGTTTCAGACGGGCGTGATGCTCACCACGTGACGGTTCAACTCGCCCTTGATGGCAAAGTTGACATGTCCGTCAGCCGTGGCAAACAGGGTGTGGTCTTTGCCCACGCCCACGTTGCTACCAGGGTGGAAGCGGGTCCCGCGCTGGCGCACGATGATGGAACCGGCACTGACCAATTCGCCACCGAAGGCCTTCACACCGAGCATCTTGGGCTTGGAATCGCGCCCGTTTCGCGTTGAGCCGCCGCCTTTTTTCTGTGCCATGTTGTCTTACTCCTCAGGCTGCGATCGACGAAATCTGCAGTTCGGTGAAATTCTGACGGTGCCCTTGGCGCTTCTGGTAGTGCTTGCGACGGCGCATCTTGAAGATGTGCACTTTGTCGTGCCTGCCATGGGCGAGGACCGTGACCGTGACCGTTGCGCCGGAAACCAAGGGAGTGCCGACCTTGAGCTCGCTGCCGTTACCGACAGCCAACACCTGATCCAACACGATCTCTTGGCCCACATCCGCAGCAATCTGTTCTACTTTAATTTTTTCGCCAGCAGCAACACGATACTGTTTGCCGCCGGTTTTTATGACCGCGTACATATGAACCTCTTGAAAAAATTCCACGAATGGAAAATCACCAGACCAAATTCCGATGAGCCCATGAGTTTAGCACGCGTGACACGAACCTTCAAGCGGCCTTGAAGGCGTCGCCTCGCGGTCCCGTCTCGCCGAGCGAGTGTGTACGGGCAGGACGGATGCGCTTCCTATAATTGATGGCTTTGCGAAACTCCTGACAACTTCTCGGCCCGCCCGCATTTTGACCTCAGCCACCCAAAACAACACCCCCAACCCCCTGGATCAGATCCAGCAGGATATGCAGCGGGTCGATCTGGTCATCGGCGAACGGCTGAGGACGGAAGTTCCGCTGGTGCGGGAGGTTGCCCAGTACATCATCTCTGCAGGCGGTAAGCGACTCCGCCCAGCGATTCTGTTGCTGATGTGCGGAGCCCTGGATTGTCGGAGTCCGGACCGCCACACGCTGGCCGCCGTCGTGGAGTTCATCCACACCGCCACCCTGCTGCACGACGATGTGGTGGATGAGTCCACTTTGCGTCGCGGCAGAGAAACCGCGAATGAGCGTTTCGGCAACGCGGCCAGCGTGCTGGTGGGCGACTTTCTGTATTCCCGCGCGTTTCAGATGATGGTGGATGTCAACCAGATGCGCGTGATGCAGGTGCTTTCTGAAGCAACCAACGTGATTGCGGAAGGCGAAGTCCTGCAGCTGATGAACATGCGCGATGCCAGCCTGGACGAAACCGCATACCTGCGCGTGATCCGCTCCAAAACCGCCAAGCTCTTCGAGGCCAGTGCGAGACTGGCCCCGATCCTGGTGGGCGCCACGCCAGAGCTGGAGTCGGTTTGCGCCACCTATGGGCAAGCACTGGGCACGGCGTTTCAGGTGATCGATGACGTGCTGGATTACGAGGGGGACGCCGGCCTGATGGGCAAGAATCTCGGCGACGACCTTCGAGAAGGCAAGGTGACTTTGCCCATCATCTGCGCTCTGCGCAGCGGCACGGAATCGCAAAAAGGCGTGGTGCGGCATGCGATCGAAAACGGCGATCTGCGCCAGCTGGAAGACATTTTGATGATCGTCCGCGAAACGGGCGCCCTGGAGATGGCGCGCCAGAGTGCACTGGTAGAGGCGCAAAGAGCCATCGAGGCCGCCCGACAACTGCCCGTCAATCGGTACAGTGAAGCTTTGCTACAATTGGCGGCTGGATTGCAAGAACGGCGTTCTTGAACAGTCCCAGGGCAGTCTTTGGCAGCCCAGCAATGATCAACCCAGCGGGTTCATCGGGGTGTAGCTTAGCCAGGTAGAGCGCTACGTTCGGGACGTAGAGGCCGGAGGTTCGAATCCTCTCACCCCGACCATTCACACCCCCAGCCATTTGCCGATTCAGCCCAACAGCACCGTGCCGGTGCCGCTTTTCGCGTCCTTCCTGCAACGCGATCTGGGCAACAATGCGCAAATTCAACACAAGTCGCCTCAATAATGATCGGCAAGTCGTTGATTTAAGATAGATTACGCATTTATGGCATCTGTCGACACAGTGATCCAGGAAACCCCCTCCATGGCCTTGCCGGGCCTGGGGCGTGCGCTCGTGTCCGCCGGGAAACTGGGACAAAAGGCGGCCGAGGATCTGTACAAAAAGGCCCAAAGCAGTCGCACCAGTTTCATTGCGGAGCTGACCGGCTCGGGCGCGGTGTCGGCCTATGACCTGGCTCACACCATGTCATCGGCTTTCGCAGCGCCTCTGATGGACCTGGACGCGATCGATGTGCAGCGGCTACCTTCGGGCTTGCTCGACAGCAAAATCTGCGCCGATTACCGCATCGTTGTTCTGAGCAAGCGCAGCAACCGCCTGATGGTGGCCACCGCCGATCCATCCGACCAGCAAGCCGCAGAGAAGATCAAGTTTGCGACCCAGATGGGTGTGGACTGGGTCATTGCAGAATACGACAAGCTCAGCAAACTGGTGGAAAGCCAGTCCACCACGGCCAACGAGGCCATGGATAACATCATCGGCGGGGACTTCGAGTTCGATGAGATGGCCACCGAAACGGTGGTGGACACGAATGACAAGGCATCGGAAGTTGACGATGCGCCGGTGGTCAAGTTTTTGCACAAGATGCTGCTGGACGCATTCAACATGCGTGCCTCCGACCTGCACTTCGAACCCTACGAACACAACTACCGCGTGCGTTTTCGCATCGATGGCGAGTTGCGTGAAATCGCGTCACCTCCGATTGCCATCAAGGACAAGCTGGCCTCGCGCATCAAGGTGATTTCCCGCATGGACATCTCCGAGAAGCGGGTTCCCCAGGACGGGCGGATGAAGCTCAAGGTCGGCCCCGACCGGGTGATCGATTTCCGGGTCAGCACCTTGCCCACCCTCTTCGGCGAAAAGATCGTGATTCGCATCCTCGATCCCAGCAGCGCCAAGCTGGGTATTGAAGCACTGGGCTACGAGCCCGAAGAAAAGGCACGACTGCTCAGCGCAGTGGCCCGTCCGTATGGCATGGTGCTGGTCACTGGCCCCACCGGCTCGGGCAAGACGGTGTCGCTCTACACCTGCCTGAACCTCCTGAACAAACCTGGCATCAACATCTCGACCGCCGAAGACCCGTCCGAGATCAACCTGCCGGGCGTGAACCAGGTGAACGTGAACGAGAAGGCGGGACTGACCTTCGCCGCAGCGCTCAAGGCCTTCTTGCGTCAAGATCCGGATGTCATCATGGTCGGTGAGATCCGGGACCTCGAAACCGCAGACATCTCCATCAAGGCTGCGCAGACCGGGCACATGGTGCTGTCAACGCTGCACACCAACGATGCGCCGACGACGCTGACGCGGATGATGAACATGGGCATTCCCACGTTCAACATCGCTTCCAGCGTCATCCTGATCACCGCCCAGCGGTTGGCTCGCCGACTGTGTCCTACTTGCAAGGCGCCACTGGACGTTCCGCGAAAAGCCTTGCTGGACGCAGGCTTCAAAGCCGAGGAACTGGACGGAACCTGGACTCCCTACCGGCCGGTGGGATGCTCGGCCTGCAACAACGGTTACAAGGGGCGGGTGGGCATCTACCAGGTCATGCCGATCTCGGAGGAAATCCAGCGGATCATTCTGCGCGGCGGCAGTGCCTTGGACATTGCCAAACAGGCCGGTGTGGAAGGCGTTCGCACCCTGCGCGAGTCGGGACTGCTCAAGGTCCGACAAGGCATGACGTCACTCGAAGAAGTGCTGAGCGTCACCAACGAATGACGCTGCAATAGACACGTTTACCCGAGGAGCCCATGGCAACCGCTGCATCCAAAAGCATCAAGGACTTTGTTTTCGAATGGGAAGGCAAAGACCGCAACGGCAAGACCGTGCGAGGCGAAACCCGGGCCGTGGGCGAAAACCAGGTGCTGGCAGCCTTGCGCCGCCAGGGCATCGTACCGGGCAAGGTCAAAAAAAGGCGCATGACCTCGGGCAAACGCATCAAGCCCAAGGACATCGCCATCTTCACACGCCAGCTGGCCACCATGATGAAAGCCGGCGTGCCTCTGCTGCAGGCCTTTGACATCGTGGGACGCGGCAATCCGAACCCCAGCGTCACCAAACTGCTCAACGACATCCGCAGCGATGTGGAAACCGGCACCTCGCTCAGTGCAGCCTTCCGCAAAAATCCCTTGTACTTCGACAGCCTGTACTGCAACCTGGTGGAAGCGGGTGAAGCCGCCGGTATCCTGGAAGAATTGCTGGACCGGCTGGCGGCTTACATGGAGAAAACCGAAGGCATCAAGTCCAAGATCAAGTCGGCGTTGATGTACCCGATTTCCGTGATCATCGTCGCGTTCGTGGTGGTGGCGGTGATCATGATCTTTGTGATTCCTTCGTTCAAGGAGGTGTTCTCCTCCTTTGGCGCCGATCTCCCAGCGCCCACGCTGTTCGTGATCGCCATGAGCGAGTTCTTCACCGACTACTGGTACCTGATCTTCGGTGGCCTGGGTGGAGGGGTCTATTTTTTCCTGCAGGCCTGGAAGCGCAATGAAAAAGTGCAGCGTGTCATGGACCGGCTGCTGCTGAAGATGCCGATCTTCGGTACCTTGGTTGAAAAGTCCGTGATTGCGCGCTGGACACGAACGCTCGCCACCATGTTTGCGGCCGGCGTGCCCTTGGTGGAGGCGCTCGACTCGGTGGGAGGCGCCTCAGGCAATTCGGTGTATGCGGTGGCGACCGAAAGAATCCAGCAGGAAGTGTCGACCGGGACCAGCCTGACGAATGCCATGACCAACGCCAACATCTTTCCCTCCATGGTCTTGCAGATGTGCGCCATCGGCGAAGAATCGGGCTCGATCGACCACATGCTGGGCAAAGCCGCTGACTTTTATGAGGCGGAAGTCGACGACATGGTGGCGGGTTTGTCCAGCCTGATGGAGCCCATCATCATCGTGCTGCTTGGAACCATCATCGGCGGCATCGTGGTGTCCATGTACCTGCCCATCTTCAAACTGGGTCAGGTGGTTTGATGTCGGGAGCGAGCGCGCTGGACGCAGCGTTGCTGGGTCTTCTCGGGTTGCTGGTCGGCAGTTTTCTCAACGTGGTGATCCACCGTCTGCCCAAGATGATGGAGTTGCGTTGGGCTGCGGAATGCGCCGAGCTCCAGCAGCCATCGAATGGCACAGATGAACCGCTCACTGCGGCTGCGAAGTTCAACCTGATGGTGCCTCGCTCGCGTTGTCCGCACTGCGGGCATCAGATCCGCTGGTTTGAAAACATTCCCGTCGTCAGCTATGTGGCCCTGAAAGGCCAATGCAGCAATTGCAAAGCACCGATCAGCGCGCGTTACCCCTTCATCGAATTGCTCAATGCGGCCTTGTTCGCCTGGTGCGGATGGCAGTGGGGTCTGACCTGGGCCGGTCTGGCCTGGAGTGGATTTGCGGCCGCCGTGCTGGCGCTGGCCGCGATCGACTGGGACACCACCTTGTTGCCCGACGACATCACCCTTCCCCTGCTCTGGGCGGGCTTGTGCGTGGCGGCGCTGGGACTGGGTGAAACGACGCTGGTGGATGCTTTGTGGGGTGCGGTGGGTGGCTATCTTTCACTCTGGCTGGTGTATTGGGCCTTCAAGCTGGTCACTGGCAAAGAGGGCATGGGCTATGGCGACTTCAAGTTGTTTGCCGCTCTGGGCGCCTGGTTCGGCTGGCAGGCCTTGATTCCGGTCATCCTCATGGCGTCGCTGATCGGTGCGGTGGTGGGTCTTGGCATCAAGTTTTTCAGCCAGCTGCGCGAAGGCGGCTATGTGCCTTTTGGCCCATTCCTCGCGCTGGCGGGCCTCACTGCCATGATCTTCGGTCCGACCTCGATTCTGGCCGCCATCGGTTTGTGAGCCAGACCATGCCGCGCCAGATGCACCGCTTGGGTCTGACAGGCGGGATTGGCAGTGGCAAAAGCACGGTGGCCCGATGGCTGCAAAGCCGCGGAGCGGCGTTGATCGACGCCGACGCCATCTCGCGCGCCTGCACACAGTCTGGCGGAAGTGCCATGTCGGCCATTGCGCAGGTGTTTGGATCTGGGTTCATCAGCGCCGATGGTGCGCTCGACCGGCAGCGCATGCGCGAACATGTGTTTGCCCACCCAGACGCTCGCCAGCAACTAGAAGCCATTGTTCACCCCTTGGTCGCGCGGGAGATCCAGCGCCAGGCGGCGGCGGTCACCGCAGCTTGCCTGGTGTTCGATGTGCCGCTGCTGGTCGAGTCGCCGCGCTGGCGCCAGCAGCTCGATCGGGTGCTGGTGGTGGACTGTTCGCCCGAGACACAGATCCGTCGGGTGCAGGTCCGCAACGGCTGGGACCGGGCAACCATCGAGGGGGTGCTGTCCAGCCAAAGCCCCCGATTGCGCAGACTGGGCGCCGCCGATGTGGTGATCTTCAACGAAGGTGACGATCTGGCACAGCTCCACAAGGACCTGGGTCAGATGGCACAAGTGTTCGGGCTATGATGAAAGACCTGCACGCCGCTGCATCCCGTCTTCATCCGCTGCTGTGATCCTGTACGAATACCCTTTCAACGAACGCATCCGCACCTACTTGCGCCTGGAGCAGCTGTTCCGACGTCTGGCCGAGCTGATTCCTCGTGGGCACCCGCTGGATCACCACTACGCGATCCAGACCATTTTCGAAATCATGGATGTGGCTTCTCGGGCCGACATGAAGACCGATGTGCTCAAGGATATCGATCGCCACAAGCAGCAGCTCAACAGTTACCGAGGCAACCCGGCCATCTCAGAAAAGGTGCTCGACGACGTCATTGCACAGCTCGACGCCTGTTTCACCGATCTCAATGGCCTGCCCGGCAAGACCGGGCAATCGCTGACCGAGAACGACTGGCTCATGGGCATCCGCAGCCGCATCGGCATACCGGGCGGCACCTGCGAATTCGACCTGCCGGCCTACTACGCCTGGCAACATCTGAGTGCCGGGCAGCGCCAGGCCGATTTGCAGCGTTGGACACAGGCCCTGGCGCCACTCGCTGAGTCCATCGTGCTGCTCCTGAAAATGTTGCGCGATTCCGGTTCCCCTCAAAAGGTCGTGGCGCCGGGAGGGCAGTTCCAGCAGAACCTGCCGCAGGGCCGCACCTTCCAGCTGCTGCGCATGCGCATCGATCCCACACTGGGTCTGATCCCCGAGATCAGTGGCAACCGGCTGATGATGTCGGTGCGCCTGATGCGCCAGGGCGAGGACGACCGGCTGCACGCAGCACCGGAAGACGCGGCCTTCGAGCTCACACTCTGCGCCTGAGGCGGTGATGTCGGCGCCAGCACCCGATGGACCGGTGAAGATCGTGCGCTGCCCCGCTTGTGGTGGGCGCAGCGTCTACGCCACCAGCAACCCTTTTCGCCCGTTCTGCAGCGATCGCTGCAAAAGCATGGACTTCGGCGCCTGGGCCAGCGAGGGCTTCAAACTGCCCGAGCAGCCGCTGGACAGCGATCCGGAATTCCAGCCGCGCTGAGGCTTGCTCGGCGGCTCAGCGACCCGCCTCAGCCGCCAGCCATTCCAGAACGGGCACTGTGCCGGGCAACACGGGCGCGCAGTCCACTGGCAGATGCTCCCAGCGGAACCGCTGGCCTTCGCGCATCTGAAGCTCGCCGGTCCATTCGAACACCTTGCAGAAATGCAGCCGCACCAGCGCGTGCGGGTAGTCCACCAGCTTGTCACGCCAGGGGTGAGCCACACCGATGGTGATGCCAATACCGTCTCATCGGCTTCGAGTTTGCCGCCGGGAAACTCCCAGTAACCGGCGTACACCTTGCCTTCGGGTCGAGAGGTCAGCAGAAAGGCGCCGTCGGCGTTGACCAGCACGCCCACCGCCACATCGGTCACGCTGCGCTGGCCCTGGCTCTGTGCCGCGCCGCCTCCATCCACCACCAGCAAGCCTTCGGCCATGGTGTTCAGCCGCCCGCAGCGTGCATGCCGGCGTAGTCGCGCGCGAACTGGTAGGCCACACGTCCGCTGCGCGAACCCCGTTCGAGCGCCCACACCAGGGCCTGCGGTCGCGCTGCCTCAATCGCTTCGCGCGACACACCAAAAGAGGCCAGCCACTGCGCCACGATGACCAGGTATTCGTCTTGGCTGAACGGATAGAAGCTGACCCACAAACCAAAGCGTTCGGACAAGGAAATCTTTTCTTCCACCACCTCACCCGGGTGCACTTCGCCGTCGGGCGTGTGGGTGTAAGACAGGTTTTCCTTCATGTACTCGGGCAGCAAGTGGCGGCGGTTGCTGGTCGCGTAAATCAGCACGTTGTCGCCCGCTGCGGACACCGAACCGTCGAGGATGGACTTGAGCGCCTTGTAGCCGGCCTCACCGTCCTCGAAGCTCAGGTCGTCACAAAACACGATGAAGCGCTCCGGCCGCTCGGCCACCACATCCACGATGTCTGGCAGGTCCACCAGGTCGGCCTTGTCGACCTCGATCAGGCGCAGGCCCTGGACAGCGTATTCGTTCAGGCAGGCCTTGACAAGCGACGACTTGCCGGTCCCGCGCGCACCGGTCAGCAACACGTTGTTGGCGGGCAAACCCCGCACAAACTGCAGCGTGTTGCGCTGTATCTTGTCTTTCTGACCGTCAATTTCCTGCAGGTCCGCCAGGCGCATGGGCGCCACCTGCCGCACCGGCTCCAGCGTGCCATGGCCGCTGCTGCGCTTGCGGTAGCGGAAAGCGGTAGACGCGGCCCAGTCGGGTGCGCCCAGCGGCTGCGGCAGCACGGCCTCGATGCGGGTGATGAGTTGCTCTGCGCGCTCGATCAGGCGTTCGAATTTTTCGTTCATGGTTCAGTCCTCGACGGGAAGTGTCTGTCCCAGAGACATCGCGGAACCGGCTTCGCCGGGCCGCAGATGTCGCCCCCTTGAGGGGTCGCGCGCAGCGCGGCCGGGGTGGTCAAGACCTGTAATCGGCGTTGATGGTCACGTAGTCGTGGCTGAAATCGCAGGTCCACACCGTCTCCGAGGCGCTGCCACGACCCAGGCCGATGCGCACCAGGATTTCAGACGCCTTCATCACGCGCTGACCGTCTTCTTCGCGGTAGTCGGGGTTGCGGCCGCCTTGTTTGACCACGTGCACATCGCCCAGGTGCAACTCGATTCGGGTGGCGTCCAGATCGTCGATACCGGCGTAGCCCACGGCGGCCAGGATACGACCCAGGTTCGGATCGCTCGCAAAGAAAGCGGTTTTGACCAGCGGCGAATGCGCCACCGCATAAGCCGCCTTGAGGCATTCTTCAGGAGACAGGCCGCCTTCCACACGCACGGTGATGAACTTGACCACCACAAACGAATCGTTGGTGGAGGTGTCGCCGTCCACCGTGACACGGTTGAACGACACATCGGCCAGGCGCCTGGCCAGCACGTTCAGCAACCCTGGCGCGATGGCGGCGTCGGTCGCCACATAGCCCAGCATGGTCGCCATGTTGGGTCGGATCATGCCCGCACCCTTGGCAATGCCGCTCACCGTGACGGTCTTGCCGCCCACCACCGCCTGGCGGCTGATGGACTTGGGCAAGGTGTCGGTGGTCATGATGCCCTGGGCCGCCTTCAGCCATTGCGCACCCGAGGCACCAGCCGCGCTGCCAGCGTCCTGCAACGCCGCGGGCAGGCCCGCCAAGAGTCGGTCCAGCGGCAACGGCTCCATGATCACGCCGGTGGAGAAAGGCAGCACCTGCTCGTGGCGCACACCCAGCGCCCGCGCGAGAGCGCTGGCCGTCTGGCGGGCATTCTGCAAGCCAGGCTCGCCGGTGCCTGCGTTGGCATTGCCGGTGTTGATCACCATGGCCCGGATGCCCTGCCCCGCCGCCAGGTGATCGCGACACACCTGCACCGGCGCGGCCGCGTAGCGGTTCTGCGTGAACACCGCACCCACCGCACTGCCTTCGTCCAGCAGGAACACGGTCAGGTCCTTTCGGTCGGCCTTGCGGATACCCGCCTCGGCCACGCCGATGCGCACCCCCGCCACGGGCAACAGATCCTGGGATTGAGGAGCGGTGTAGTTCACGGCCATGGCATCGGACTCCGGTCGGAAAAGTGCAACGAACGAAAGGTATTCAGCCCAGAACGCGGCGGAACCGGCTTTGCCGGGCCGCAGGCGTTGTCCCCCTGGGGGGAAGCGGCGCAAGCCGCGCAGGGGGGGGTTAAGTCAACGCGCCGTGGCAATGTTTGTACTTCTTGCCGCTGCCACAGGGGCACGGCTCGTTGCGACCCACGCGGGGCACCGCCTGGGTCACGGTCGATGGATCGACGGTGGTCTCCGCCTCGCCGGTTTCGGTCGGGGCGGTGTAGGTCACGTTGGCCATGTTCTCGGCGCGGGCTTCCATCTGCTGGGCGACCTCGGCCACCTGCTCTGGCGACTGCACCTTCACATTCATGAGGATGCGCGTCACATCGTTCTTCACGCTGTCGAGCAACTGGCCAAACAGCACAAACGCCTCGCGTTTGTATTCCTGCTTGGGCTGCTTTTGCGCGTAGCCGCGCAGGTGGATGCCCTGGCGCAGGTAGTCCAGCGCCGAGAGGTGGTCGCGCCACTGGCCATCGATGGTTTGCAGCAGCACCACGCGCTCGAACTGGGTGAAGTTCTCCTCGCCGACCAGCTGCACTTTGCCGTCGAACACCGCCTTGGCCTCGGCCAGCACCCGGTTGACGATGTCTTCGCCCTCAATGGTCTCCGCATCCGAGACCCAGGAGGCCACCGGCATGTCCACGCCCCATTCCTCGCGCAAGGTGCGCTCCAGACCCGGCAGGTCCCATTGCTCTTCCACACTGCCGGCCGGCACGAACTGGTGCACCAGATCGGTGAAGCATCCGTCGCGCAGCGAATCGATCTGCGCGCGCATGTTGTTCGCATCGAGGATGTCGTTGCGCTGCTGGTAAATCACTTTGCGCTGATCGTTCGACACATCGTCGTACTCCAGCAGCTGCTTGCGAATGTCGAAGTTGCGCGCCTCGACCTTGCGCTGCGCACTTTCGATGCTGCGGGTCACGATGCCGGCCTCGATCGCCTCGCCCTCGGGCATGTTGAGGCGGTCCATGATCGCGCGCACCTTGTCGCCGGCAAAGATCCGCATCAGCGAGTCGTCCAGGCTCAGGTAGAAGCGTGAAGATCCCGGGTCGCCCTGGCGGCCTGAACGACCCCGCAACTGGTTGTCGATACGGCGGCTTTCGTGGCGCTCGGTGGCGATGATGCGCAGCCCCCCCAGCGACTTGACCTTGTCGTGGTCCTGCTGCCACTGTTGGCGCAGGGCTTCGACGCGCGCAGCCTTGGTCGCTTCATCCAGCGACTCGTCGCTTTCGATCGCCGCCATCATCTTCTCGAGGTTGCCACCGAGCACGATGTCGGTGCCTCGACCGGCCATGTTGGTCGCGATGGTGATGGCGCCCGGGCGCCCCGCCTGCACGATGATGTCGGCCTCACGGGCGTGCTGCTTGGCGTTGAGCACTTCGTGTGGCAGCTTCTCGGCCTGCAGCAACTCGGCGATGATTTCCGAGTTTTCGATCGACGAGGTGCCCACCAGCACCGGTTGGCCGCGTTCATGACACTCACGGATGTCCTGGATCGCAGCGGCGTATTTTTCTTTCGTCGTTTTGTACACCCGGTCGAGCTGATCGGTGCGCTTGCTGATGCGGTTGGGCGGCACCACCACGGTTTCCAGACCGTAGATCTCCTGGAACTCGTAGGCCTCGGTATCGGCTGTTCCGGTCATGCCCGACAGCTTGGCGTACAGGCGGAAGTAGTTCTGAAACGTGATCGACGCCATCGTCTGGTTTTCAGGCTGGATCGCCACGCCCTCCTTGGCCTCCACCGCCTGGTGCAGGCCATCGCTCCAGCGCCGACCGGACATCAGCCGCCCGGTGAACTCATCGACGATGACGATTTCGCCCCCCTGGTTCACATAGTGCTGGTCGCGGTGGTACAGATGGTGCGCCTTGAGCGAGGTCACCAGGTGGTGCATCAGCGTGATGTTGGCCGGGTCGTACAGCGAAGCGCCTTCGGGCAACAGGCCGGCCTGGCTGAGCAGGCGCTCGGCGTTTTCGTGGCCTTGCTCGGTCATGTGGATGGCATGGGCCTTCTCATCGACCGTGAAGTCGCCCGGCTTGGTCACGCCCTCGCCAGTGCGCGGGTCGGCTTCACCTTCTTGGCGGGTCAGGTGGTGAACCAGCTGTTTGATCGCCATGTAGACCTGGGTCTGGTCTTCGGCCTGCCCGCTGATGATCAGGGGCGTGCGAGCCTCGTCGATCAGGATCGAGTCCACCTCGTCGACGATCGCGAAGTTCAGGCCGCGCTGCACGCGGTCACCGGACTCGTAGACCATGTTGTCGCGCAGGTAGTCGAAGCCGTATTCGTTGTTGGTGCCGTAGGTGATGTCGGCGCGGTAAGCTGCCTGCTTGTCTTCCCTGGGCGCTTGCGGCAGGTTGATACCGACCGTCAGGCCGAGGAAGTTGTACAGCCGACCCATCCATTGCGCGTCGCGGCTGGCAAGGTAGTCGTTCACGGTCACCACGTGCACGCCTTTGCCGGTGAGCGCATTCAGATACACGGGCAGCGTGGCGGTCAGGGTCTTGCCCTCGCCGGTGCGCATCTCGGCCACTTTGCCGTGGTGCAGTGCGAGTCCGCCCAACATCTGCACATCGAAATGGCGCATCTTCATGACGCGCTTGCTGGCCTCACGCACCACCGCAAACGCTTCCGGCAGCACCGACTCCAAAGTCTCCCCTCCGGCAATGCGCTGTTTGAAAGTCTCGGTCTGTGCTCGGATCTCGTCGTCGGTGAGCTTTTCGAACTGGGCTTCGAGGCCGTTGATGCGTTCGACCGTCTTGCGGTAGGTCTTGAGCAAGCGGTCGTTGCGACTGCCAAATAGCTTGGTGAGAAAGTTTGTGGCCATACGTGCGGGCCCGCGACCGACACACGATGGAGCGCCGGGCGGGCAATAGGGAATCGGAGCGCCCCGAACAACAGCAAAATCGCTTCCCGGAACTGCCCGGAAGTGGCGTCTGCCGCTTGTCTTTCAAGAGCAAAGCGGCGATTTTACCCGCCGCCCCACGTCGGGACTCAGGGCTTGGCGGTTTTTGCGGCCAACTGGCCAGCCGCCACGATGTTGTCGCCAGCGGCAAGGAAGCGCTGGGGGTCCTGGGGTACACCCGACACCAGAACTTCAAAGTGCAAGTGGGGGCCAGTGGAACGCCCGGTGGAGCCAACCTCGGCGATTTTTTGCCCCCGCTTGACAATGTCCCCCTTGTTCACGTGCACCGCTGACGCGTGCGCGTAGCGCGTGATGAGCTCGTTCCCATGGTCAATTTCAACCATGTTGCCGTAGGCATGGTGGTATTCCTGCACCACCACCACACCACCTGCAGCGGCGTAGATGGGTGTGCCGACGTCCGAAGGAAAGTCCAGCCCGGTGTGCAAGGCAGAGCGCCCGGTGATGGGATCGATGCGAAATCCGAAAGGCGAGCCGACCCGGCCACCCTTCACCGGCTCTTCGGTGGGCACCATGGTGCGCTGAATCTTCTGGTCGAACAACCGCGTTTCCACCGCGGTCAGCCAGTCGATCCGTGAACCACTGGCCTGATCCAGCTGCTTCATCGCACTGTGCAACTCCTCCACCGTCAAGGACCGGCTACCGATCAATGCGCCACCCGAGCCGGGTGTGACCTTGAACTCGGCAGGGTTGATCCCGGCAAGCCCGCCCACCCGCTCACCCAGGGACTCGATTTGCAGCATCCGCGCCTGCATTTCGCCCAGCTTGCGCGCCATGGCGTCGAGGTTCTCGCGCATGTAAAGCTCTTTGGTGTCCACATCCCCTTGTGTCACCAGGCGAGCGACCGAGTTGAATCCTGGCCAGCCTTGCCGCACACCGTTCAAAAACACCCAGTGGTAAGCCGCCACCGCCCCGAGCATCAGCACCAGAGAAGCCAGCACCGAAGCACCGACCAGCTTGAATCCATTGAGGTGCAAAGCCTGGCTCCTGGCCAGCCAAGCGTCCGTGATAATGATGTGCACAAGTCCACCTTTCCTGGCGACCGGCCCCGATTCAACAGGCCCAACCGCATGACAAATGTTTCCAGACGCCAGGCCATCTTCAGCCTGGAACAGGCAGCCGGTGCTGCACCCTCTCTGGCGGCGCTGCAGGAGCGCATTCGAACATCCCAACGCTGCATGGAACAGGTGCAACACCTGATTCCCCAGGCCATGCGCCGCCAGGTGAAGGCCGGCCCCATGCAGGACAACGAATGGTGTCTGCTGGTGGGCAGCGCGGCCGCATCCACCAAATTGCGCCAGTTGTTACCGGCCCTGCAGCAAACTCTGACCGAAAAAGGGCTGCAGGTTAGCGCGATTCGCATCAAAGTCCAAGCCGTTGATCGATGAACGGGACATCGATGGGACACACGGCCGACAGAGAGGGCGAAGAAATGGTGCCGCTTGTCTGACTCGAACAGACGACCTATCGCTTACAAGGCGAGTGCTCTACCAACTGAGCTAAAGCGGCGGGGATCCGAAGCGCGAGATTTTACTTGACGCGTTTGAGGTGAGGCCGACCACCGCCACGGGGTGGCCCATCGGGTGACGGCTCGGGTGAAGCCGGGCCTTCGTCGCTGGATTCTTCAGCAGGCACTGCCCGCAGCCCTGCCCGCGTGGCGGTCTCTGGCAGATTGGACGAAGCTGGCGACGGCGACGAGACGCCAGCCACAGCAGGCGCCTGCGGCGCGGGGAAGGCCATGCCTTGACCGTTTTCTCGGGCGTAGATCGCCACCACGTGGGTCACGGGCACCACGATCTCACGCGCCACGCCACCAAATCGCGCCTTGAACTCGATGAACTCGTTGCCCAG
>JALOSH010000453.1 GCA_025458545.1 Hydrogenophaga sp. | reverse complement strand
GGCCTGGGTAGCGCGCTCGGTGGCCGGTGCTGATGGCGGCGTTGGCCCGCGTTCCACCGCGCGGGGCGCCACAGCGGGCGCCGCAGGCGGGGTGACCTCGGCCACCGGAGGCGGTGCCGACCCGTCGGGTTGGGCCAGGGGTGCGACAGGGCCGGAGGCATTGGCGGGTGGGGCCGCAGGGGCTGTGGGCGCCGATGGCCGCGGGGCCTGACCAAAAGCGACTTCGCGCTCCTCGGGCGTGCCGCGATCAAACTGCAGCGCCAGCAGGCCGACCAGACCAAACACCGCCAGGCTGCCCAGCGCGCGCAGCTTCCACGCGCTGTCGTTGGCCGCGGCCGGGCGCGTGGGTGTGGTGGTGTCTTGCGCAGCCTGTGCGGCCACGGCACGCGCCTGGGCCAGCACGCGCTCGCGCAGCGCGGGCGAGGGGCGCGCACTGTCCAGCGCGTTGGCCTCGTGGTAGCGCTGGAGCAGCGCGTCGTCTGGCCGGGGCGCGCCGTCTTGCGGGTGGTGTGGGTGGCGGTTCATGCGTGCGCCTCCAGGGTCTCGCGCAGGCGGGCGCGGGCGTAGCGCAGGCGGCTTTTGGCGGTCTCGGTGTTCACGCCGGTGGCCTCTGCGATCTCGGCCACGCTCATGCCGGCTTCGGCCTGCAGCAGGAAGGCTTCGCGCTGCACCGCGGGCAGGGCGGCCAGCGCGTCCAGTAGGGCCTGCGCCTGTTCGCGCGAGTTGAGCTGGCGTTCCGGGCCGAAGCCGGATTCAGCGGCCAGCGTGTCGGCCAGGGCGGCGCCGTCTTCGGTCTCGGCGTCCAGGCTGGTGTGGCTTTTGTGGGTGCGCCAGTGGTCCACCAGGCGGTGGTGTGCCAGGGTGAACAGCCAGGTGCGGAACTTCGCCCGCGGCTCGTAGCGCGGCGCCTGGCGAACGATGCCGAACCACACGTCCTGCACCAGGTCGTCGGCCAGCGCGCTGTTGTGCACGCTGCGCTGCACGAAGCGCCACACCGGCAAGGCATGGCGGTCGTACAGGGTTTCGAAGGCGTGGGCGTCCCCGCTGGCAAAGGCCTGCATGAGTTGTTCGTCGCTGGTTTCGCTGGCCGCGAGGGTCATGCGCGAATTATGGGTGGCGGCCTGTGCAACAACGGGTAGCGGAAGGCCATGCTCAGCTCGGGTCGGGCACGTAGCGCGGATAGGTCGGAACCGGGAACGGGTTCGGTCGCGGCGGCACGGCGGTGGTGGGTACAACGCCCATGGCGATCAGGTTTTCCAGGCTGTCGTAGCGGATGCGGATCAGGTCGTCGGGCCGGTGGCTGCGGCGCTCAAAGGTGGTCTGGCCAACCCACGAGCCTTCGCGTTCGCCGTGGCCGGTGCCCAGCCGGGGTGCAGGGCTGGCGGGCGCCATGCGCCGCGATGCCATGGCCTCTGCGGGCGCGGCGCTGTCGTTCGCGCCCAGCGTGGACGGTGCGGCGCTGCTGGCTTCGGCACGGCTCCTGGCGGCGGGTGCGGCGTCGGTCGAGCGCTCCTGGTGCTGGCGCTGGATCTGGAATTCGGGCACGGTTTGCGGCACCAACACCGGGGGCGGAGCGCTTTTCTCGCGGAACACGGCCACGCCGATCACGCCCACCTGCTCGGGCCGGCCGGTGCGGGCGGCGTACGACGCGGGCGACGCGGTGAAGTGGAAAGCGGCGACCTCGCTGTTGCTCTTGCGCCAGCCGATGATGCTGTACTGCTGCCAGGCTGAGAGCACGTAGCCGGTCTGGTCCAGCGACGCGGTTTCGCCCGACACCACGTTGACGCCGTCGACCGAGACCACGCTCATCAGCCGACCGCCGGTGGCGTTGCGCACCGACACGGCGTAGCGCGCGCCAGGGCGCCCTGCCACCCAATGGTCGCCCCGGTGGCTGTAGACCGGCAGGGTTTCGCCGCTGTCGCGGTCGATCACCTGGATGTCGGCCAGGCGGCCCAGGGCATGGGCGGGCAGGGCGGCGAGCAAGGCCGCGCTGGCCAGTGAAGTAAGTGCCAGGCGGCGCAGGGGCAGGGGTTTCATGGAGGCTCCGTCAAAAAAGTGGAAGGAGCTGACTGAAACGAACCAACCACCGCCACGGGGTTGATCCGTGGGCCGGTTTCTTGCAACGGCTTGTAACTGCGTTGACCGCGCAGCGTCAGCAGGCCTCGCAGGGGTCTGCTCGCTCAGGTGGTCCAGAAACACCTGGGTGCGCCGGGGCAGAAAGCGTCGGCTCGGCAGCGCGGCGTACAGCGTGAAGCGGCCGGTGATCCAGGGGCTGAGCACGCGCACCAGCGCGCCGCTGGCCAGGTGGGGGGCGGCCAGTTCCACCGGCAGGGCCGTGATACCGGCCCCGTCGAGCGTGGCGCGCAGCACCGTGTCCAGGTGGTTGGCCTGGAGCACGGTGTGCAGGGTGGGCATGAGATGTTCGTCATCGCGCTCGGGGTTGAGCAGGTGCCACTGCTGCCGACCCACGGACTCGGGTTTGACCACCAGGCTGTCGTGCCGCGCGAGGTCTTGCGGTGTGGCGGGTGTGCCGCGCCGGGCCAGGTAGGTCGGCGCCGCCACCAGGATCGCCTCGGTCTCGTTGATCTTGCGGGCGATCACATGGCCATCGAACGCGGCGTCGGTGCCCAGCAGGGTCACGTCGTATTCCTCGATCGGCGGGTCGCGGTGTGAGGCGACCTCGATGTCCAGCAGGATGTGCGGGTAGGCCATGCGGAAGCTGGCCACCAGCGGCGCCAGCACGTGGGTGGCCAGCACCGGTGGTGTCAGCACACGCAGCACGCCGGCCAGCTCGGTGGTGCGGGCGCTGACCAACGCGTCGGCGTCGTCCACATCCAGCAGGATCTGGCGCACCCGGGCCAGGTAGGCCTCACCCGCGTCGGTCAAGGCCATGCGGCGCGTGGTGCGGTGCAACAGGCGTGTGCCCAGGTGCTCTTCGAGGTCGGCCACCAGGCGCGTCACCACGGCGGGCGACAGGTCCAGCGCCCGCGCCGCAGCGGCAAAACCGCCTTCGTCCACCACGCGCTGGAAAACGCGCATCGAGTTCAGTCTGTCCATGGGGTTCCCCAATTTCAAGGCCTGATTGTTGCTGAAATAGAAATTGATTAACCATGATCAGGTGGTTTTTCTTCTGAAAGAGAAATTTTAAAGTCCATCCCATCGCAGCGAAAACAGTTTCTCCACCTTCGAAACACAGCGAAAAAAACTGCAACCGCCTCGAAACCACGTTTCGGTGCTCCATCGGCACCACCATGAAATCCGCCACCTTCTCCGCCATCGCTCTGGCCATCGCTGCCGTCACCGCAGCCCCCGCCTTCGCCCAGGACGGCGCCCTGACCCGCGAACAGGTCCGCGCCGAGCTGGCCGAAGCCCTCCGCACCGGCAACATCGTGGGCGACGGCCAGACCGGCCAGAAGCTCAACGAGATGTTTCCCGGCAGCTACCCCGCTGTCAGCGTGACGGCCCAGGGCAAGAGCCGCGCCGAGGTGAAGGCCGAGCTGGCCCAGGCGGTTCGTACCGGCGACATCGTGGTCGATGGCGACACCGGCCAGAAGCTCAACCAGCTGTTCCCCACCCAGTACCCCGCCGTGGCGGTGGCCCAGGGCAAGACACGCGCCGAGGTGAAGGCCGAGCTGGCCGAAGCGGTGCGCAACGGCGACCTGGTGGCCGACACCGAAACCGGTGCCACCTTCCGCCAGCTGGATCCCAGCCGCTACCCGGCGCCCGCCGCCGTGGCCCAGGGCAAGACCCGCGCCGAGGTGAAGGCCGAGCTGGCCGAAGCCATCCGCACCGGCGACCTGGTGGGCGACGCCCACACCGGCCAGAAGCTCAACGAGATGTTCCCAGGCCGGTACCCGATCAAAGCGGCCAACTGATCAGGCCCTATCGGTCTCTCTCTGGTATCTCTCCCTGGTTATTGACAGCCCGGTCGCCGCAAGGCGCCGGGCTTTTTTGCGGTCGACTGGGGCCAGGCTCTGGTAC
>JALOSH010000066.1 GCA_025458545.1 Hydrogenophaga sp. | reverse complement strand
GGCCGCCGTCAGGGTCGTCTTGCCGTGGTCCACGTGACCAATGGTGCCCACGTTGACGTGCGGCTTGGTCCGCTCAAATTTCTCTTTTGCCATTTTTCAGCTCCAAAATCAAAAATGCCGAAACACCAGAACAAAGATGGTGCCCTTGGCGGGAATCGGACCCGCGACCTCTCCCTTACCAAGGGAGTGCTCTACCACTGAGCCACAAGGGCCAAGACACCCGGTAAAACCGGACGCCTCAGGAAACTTCATACACCGAGCCACTGACAGAACATGGAGCGGGAGACGGGAATCGAACCCGCGTGATCAGCTTGGAAGGCTGGAGTTCTACCATTGAACTACTCCCGCCTGAAACCTTCCCGACACCGGTCGGAACGTCCAGAGCGCTTTGATTCCAATCGCTCTCACAAACATCGGCACTGGTGGAGGGGGCTGGATTCGAACCAGCGTACGCGTTAGCGGGCAGATTTACTAGCGGGCAGATTTACAGTCTGCTGCCTTTAACCACTCGGCCACCCCTCCATAGCGTAGCCCAGCATTATGCCATGGTTTCAGGGCAGCTGTCAGCCCCTGCCCCCATCACCACGCCACCGGGGGCAACCCTTCGCTGGACAGCCAGCGGTTGGCCGCGCCCAGATGGCCGCACCCCATGAAGGGCACCGGTCCACGGTTGGCCGACAACGGCGACGGGTGGTTGGCGCACAGCAGGTGGTGCCGCTGGCCGTCGATCGAGGCCGCCTTTTTCTGCGCATGGGCGCCCCAGAGCAGAAAGGCCTTCGGCGTGCCGGTGGCGTTGCACTGGCGGATCACTGCATCCGTCAACGACTCCCAGCCCTGGCCAGCGTGGCTGGCGGGCTGCCCGTCTTCCACCGTGAGGCAGGTGTTGAGCAACAGCACCCCCTGCCGGGCCCAGCGCTCCAACGACCCGTCGGTCGGCAAAGGCAGGCCCAGGTCGCGGTGCCGCTCTTTGAACAGGTTGCGCAGGCTGGGCGGTGTCTTGACGCCGGGCGCGACCGAAAACGCCAGGCCCTCGGCCTGCCCTGGCCCGTGGTAGGGGTCTTGACCCAGGATGACCACCCGAACCTCGTCCAACGGCGTCAGCTCCATCGCCCGCAAGGGCTGGGATGGATAGATCACGGCGCCCTGGTGTTGCCTGTGCTGCAGAAAGGCCCGCAGGCTTTGACCGGTGGTTGATGCCCAGAAATCGGCCACCAGAGGCGCCCAATCCGCAGACACCCGCCAGCGCTCGGGCTCAATGTCCTGCAGCTGGTTGGCCGGGGCCGCTGGAGGCTCGCCCCACTCCAATGGTTTCTGCACGGATCAGCTCAGGCAAACAGCTCGGCCAAGGCCAGGCCTGGATCGGGCGCCCGCATGAAGGCCTCACCCACCAGGAAGCCGTGCACGCCCGCGGCGCGCATCTGCGTCACATCGTCGCGGTTCAGGATGCCGGACTCGGTGATCAGCAAACGGTCGGCCGGCACGTCGGGCAACATGTCCAGCGTGGTTTGCAGCGTCACCTCGAAGGTGCGCAGATTGCGGTTGTTGATGCCCAACAGCGGAGTCTTGAGCTTCAGCGCCCGCTGAAGCTCGGCGCGGTCGTGCACTTCAACCAGCACCGCCATGTTCAGGCTCCGCGCGATGGCCTCCAGGTCGGTCATTTGCGCGTCGTCCAGGCAGGCTGCGATCAGCAGGATGGCGTCGGCCCCCATGGCACGGGCTTCGAACACCTGGTAAGGGTCCACCATGAAATCCTTGCGCAGCACCGGCAGATCGCAACTCGCACGGGCCTGCTTGAGGAAATCCGGACTACCCTGGAAAAACTGTTTGTCGGTCAACACCGACAGGCAGGCCGCGCTGACATGGCCATCGCCCTCGGCGTAACTCTGGGCGATGTCGGCCGGAATGAAGTCTTCGCGCAACACGCCTTTGCTGGGGCTGGCCTTCTTGATCTCGGCGATCACCGCCGCCTGGCCGCTGGCGATCTTGCCGCGCAAGGCGCCTTCGAAGTCGCGCGTGAGCACGCGGCTCTCGGCGTCTTCTCGCACCACGTCGAGCGGTTTCTTCTTGCGCGCCGCGGCGATCTCTTCGTGCTTGACGGCTACTATTCTGTTGAGGATGTCACTCATGGATTTCGTTTTCCTGGGGCGAAGGCGCCTGGAGCACCTTCTTGATGACCCGGTGCATCACCACACCGGCCACGATGAACAGCAGCGACACGCCGATGGCGATCCAGGCGCCTTCGTTTTGCAGCCACACGGGCATGGCGGACATCAGGGACCGCTGTGGGCCGTCACGGCCTGGGTGAAATCGGTCAGCTCGCGCAGCTTCTGGGCCGCCGCGCCGGACTCGATGGCCCGGCGCGCCTTTGCCACACCTTCTTTCATGTCCGGCGTCAGGTTGGCGGCGTACAGCGCCACGCCCGCGTTGAGCGCCACGATGTCTTTCGCCGCTTTCAGGGCCGGATCGTCGACGTTGTTCAACACGCCCAAGAGCATGGCCTTGGAGTCTTCAGGCGTTTCCACCCGCAGCGTGCGGCTACTCGCCATGGTCATGCCGAAGTCTTCGGGATGCACCTCGTATTCGGTGATTTCGCCGTTTTTCAGCTCGCCGACCATGGTGGCGGCGCCGAGCGACACCTCGTCCATGCCATCGCGGCCGTAGACCACCACCGCGTGTTCGGCGCCCAGGCGCTGCAGCGCCCGCACCTGGATACCCACCAGATCGGGGTGGAACACGCCCATCAGGATGTTGGGCGCCGAGGCCGGGTTGGTGAGCGGGCCGAGGATGTTGAAGATGGTCTTCATGCCCAGCTCGCGGCGGATGGGTGCCACGTTTTTCATGGCCGGGTGGTGGTTGGGCGCGAACATGAAACCCACACCCACCTGCGCGATGCAGCGCGCAATCTGATCGGGCGGCAGGTTGATGTTCAGCCCCAGGCTTTCCAGCACGTCGGCGCTGCCGCTCTTGCTGGAGACGCTGCGCCCGCCGTGCTTGCTGACCTTGGCGCCTGCGGCGGCGGCCACGAACATGGAGCAGGTGGAAATGTTGAAGGTGTGCGAGCCGTCGCCGCCGGTGCCCACGATGTCCACCAGATGCGTCTTGTCGGCCACGTGAACCTTGGTGGAGAACTCGCGCATCACCTGCGCGGCCGCTGTGATCTCACCGATGGTTTCCTTTTTCACGCGCAGGCCGGTGATGAAGGCCGCCATCATGACCGGCGACATCTCACCGCTCATGATCAGGCGCATGAGATGCAGCATTTCGTCGTGAAAGATTTCGCGGTGCTCGATGGTGCGCTGCAGGGCTTCTTGTGGCGTGATCTTGTGGGTGTGGGGCATGGGTATCTCCGGGAATCAGCGAGAGGGATTGTCCGACAACGCGAGCCGCAAGCCGAACGCGATGAACATCAGGCCGGCGGCGCGGTCTAGCCAGTGCATGGCCCGCCGCACAGTGCCCACACGGCCCGCGGCCCAAGCCGCGAGCCAGGCATAGCCCAAATTGATGGGCAGCGAGTTGAGGTTGAACAGCAGGCCCAGCAGCAGGAACACGACCACCTTGTTGTCGGTGCCCGGCGCGATGAACTGCGGCACAAACGCGAGGAAGAACAGCGCCACCTTGGGGTTCAGCACATTGGTGAGGAAACCGCGCAGGAAGACAGCGCGCCCATCGAAGGGCCAGTGGCTTGGTGCCGCATCGGTCGGCACGATGGACGTACCCGAACCGCTTGCGAACAGCAGCTTGAAGCCCATCCACACCAGGTAGGCAGCGCCCATCCACTTGAGCACAATGAACGCCGTGGCCGAGGTGGCGAGCAAAGCACTCAAGCCCAGGGCAGCGGCAAAAACATGCACAAAACAACCGCTGACGATGCCCAGCGCAGCCACCACACCGGCACGCACGCCGCTCTTGAGCGCATTCGACACGATGTACAGCACATCGGGTCCCGGCGTGAGGTTGAGCAACCAGCCCGCCGCGATGAACATCAGGAGCTGGGGCGTGTCGGGCATGGTCTGGTGACTCAGTAAGGACCGGTTCGCGCGGTGGTCGCCGTGGCGGCAGGCGCCTCGGCAAAGAAACGGCGCACGGTGGCGATGGCGTGATCGATGCCGGGCGCGTCCACGTCGAGGTGGGTGACAAAGCGCAGACCGATCATGCCGGTGGCCAGCACGCCATGGGTCTTCAGAAAGTCCAGCAACGCCGGGCCACGGCCGTCGGCCACATCGACAAAGACGATGTTGGTTTCGGCCGACTTCACCATCAGCCCATCGACACCGCGCAGCCCTTCCGCCAGGCGGTGGGCGTTCGTGTGGTCTTCCGCCAGCCGGTCCACATGGTGGTCCAGCGCGTGCAGCGCACACGCCGCCAGCAGCCCCGCCTGGCGCAGTCCGCCACCGGCCATCTTGCGGATGCGACGTGCGCGATCGATCAGTTCGCGCGAACCACACAACGCCGAGCCGACCGGCGCACCCAGCCCCTTGCTGAAGCAGACCGACAGGCTGTCGAAATGGGTGGCGATGTCGCGCAGACGGTCAAAAGCTGCCTGCCCCGGCGCGGCAGACGCCACGGCGGCGTTGAACACGCGGGCACCGTCGAGGTGGGTGTTGAGCCCCTTCTCGCGCGCCAGCGCGGTGGCGCCGCGAAGGTACTCGTCGGGCATCACATGCCCGTTCCAGGTGTTTTCCAGGCACAGCAGCCGGGTGCGCGCGAAGTGCGGGTCGTCGGGCTTGACCGCGGCTGCAATGTCGGCCAGCGCCATGCGGCCTTGGGCGTCCTGCGTCAGCGGTTGCGGCTGCACGCTGCCGAACACCGCCGCACCACCGCCTTCGTAACGGTAGGTGTGCGCCAACTGGCCGACGATGTACTCGTCACCCCGGCCGCAGTGCGCCAGGATGCCGCACAGGTTGCTCTGCGTGCCGGAGGGCATGAACAGCGCCGCCTCTTTGCCGGTGAGCGCGGCGATGCGCTCCTGCAGCAGGTTGACTGTGGGATCGTCACCAAACACGTCGTCGCCCAGGGGCGCGGCCATCATGGCAGCACGCATGGCGGCTGTGGGTTGCGTGACGGTGTCGCTTCTGAGGTCAACCAACATCAACAATCCTTTCAGGATCACCAAGCACCTGACCAGTGGCACCGCGGAACTGGCTCCGCCAGGCCGCAGGTGCCGTCCCCCTCCCGCCGCAGGCGAGAGAGGGGGAAGACGCGAAGCGGCGCAGAGGATGCTTCATGTCCTCTGATCCAGGAAGTTCCTGAGCATCGCGTGGCCATGCTCGGTCAGGATGCTTTCGGGGTGGAACTGCACGCCTTCGATGGCCAGCGTCTTGTGTTTCACGCCCATGATCTCGCCATCGGGCGTCCAGGCCGTGACCTGCAGGCAATCGGGACAGCTCTCTCGCTGGATCGCCAGCGAGTGGTAACGGTTGACGGTGAACTGCTCGGGCAGATCGGCGAACACACCTTCCTGCGTGGTGGTGATCACACTGGTCTTGCCGTGCATCAGCTCCTGCGCCCGGACGATTTTTCCGCCGAAGGCGGCGCCAATCGCCTGGTGGCCCAGGCACACGCCCAGGATCGGCAGCTGGCCAGCGAAGTGCTGGATCGCCGCCACAGAGATACCCGCTTCCGCCGGTGAGCAGGGGCCGGGCGAAATGACCAGGCGATCGATCTGCCGGGCGTCCAGCCGGCGCTGGATCTCGTCGACTGTGATCTCGTCGTTGCGCACCACGGTCACGTCGGCACCGAGTTCGCCGAAGTACTGCACGATGTTGTAGGTGAAGGAGTCGTAGTTGTCGACCATCAAGAGCTGGATCTTCTTCGTCATGGCGTTCACTCCAGTCCTTCTTCCACCAGCTCCGCCGCACGCAGGAGCGCGCGCGCCTTGTGCTCGGTTTCTCTCCATTCCATTTCGGGAATGGAGTCGGCCACCACACCCGCTGCGGCCTGCACGTACAGCATCTGGTCTTTGATGATGCCGGTGCGGATGGCGATGGCCACGTCCATGTCGCCGGCGTAGCTGAGGTAACCGCAGGCGCCGCCATAGAGACCGCGCTTGGTGGGTTCGAGCTGGTCGATCAGTTCCATCGCATGCACCTTGGGTGCGCCGGTCAGCGTGCCGGCCGGGAAGGTGGCTTTCAGCACGTCCATGTTGCCGAGCGTTTGACCGTTGGGGCCGTTCACCAGCGTGCCTTCGACGTTGCTCACGATGTGCATCACGTGGCTGTAGCGCTCAACTGCAAAGGCTTCGGTCACCTTCACGCTGCCGATCTTGGCGATGCGGCCGATGTCGTTGCGTGCCAGGTCGATCAGCATCACGTGCTCGGCGCGCTCCTTCGGGTCGTTGACCAGTTCGATCTCGGTCGCCTTGTCCTTCTCGGGCGTGGCACCGCGCGGGCGGGTGCCGGCCAAGGGGCGAATGATCACTTTTTGACCCTCGTCCACCTGCTCCTGGCGCACCAGGATCTCAGGCGATGCGCCGACCACGTGGAAGTCGCCGAAGTGGTAGTAATACATGTAGGGGCTGGGGTTCAGCGAACGCAGCGCGCGGTACAGACTCAGCGGCGACTCGGTGTAGCGCTTCTTGATGCGCTGACCCACCTGCACCTGCATGAAGTCGCCGCCAGCGATCAGCTCCTTGGCGCGCTCCACCGCGGCGATGTAGTCGGCCTTGGCGAAGTCGCGCTCGGCCGGATAACCCTGGCTGGGCTTGACCACCGGCGCGCTCACCGAGTACTTCAGCGCCTCTTTGAGTTCGCGCACCCGCTTCTTGGCGTTGGCATAGGCCTCGGGCTGGGCTGGGTCGGCGTAGACGATCAGGTAGAGCTTGCCCGAAAGGTTGTCGATGACGGCCAGCTCTTCGCACTGGAGCAGCAGGATGTCGGGCGTGCCCAAGGTGTCGGGCGGGCAGGTTTTCTCAAGCTTCTTCTCGATGTAGCGCACCGCGTCGTAGCCGAAGTAGCCCGCCAGGCCGCCGCAGAAACGCGGTAGGCCCGGGCGCAGCGCCACCTTGAAGCGCTGCTGGTAAGCGGCGATGAAATCCAGCGGGTTGCCGTGGTTCGTTTCGATCACGGCGCCGTCGCGCACCACCTCGGTTTTGGCCTCGGCACCGAAACCGCTGGCGCGCAGCAGGGTGCGCGCGGGCAGGCCGATGAAGCTGTAGCGGCCGAAGCGCTCGCCGCCGACGACGGATTCCAGCAGGAACGAAAACGCACCGTCGCCACGCCCATGGGCGAGCTTGAGGTACAGCGAGAGCGGGGTTTCGAGGTCCGCAAAGGCCTCGGCCATCAGCGGGATGCGGTTGTAGCCCTGCTGCGCGAGGCTCTTGAATTCGAGTTCGGTGATCATGTTCAGACGCTCCATCGGCCTCTGGCTGCGCCGCAGCCGGGGAAACCGTTTTTCTGGTGTGCCCGGTCAGGCGCGCTGCCGGGTTCGGGGGCTGGCATCGCGCGGGCGGGGGTCACCTGAAGGTGAGCCGGGCGCCGCGCAACGCCTGGGGAGTGCACGTTTACGCTGGCTTACGCCAGGGCCAGGCTCCCCGGCCATTGCGGCTCGGCAGACCACCTGTGAAGGATGTGCGTGGGTTGAACATGGGGAGAAAGTGTAGCAAAGCTGTTTCACAGGCGTCTGAAACTGCCGTGAACTCGGTCCGCAGTTTAGAGGAGACCCTGTTGATTTCGGGTCCGGGTCTGGCGACAATCCCATTTTCGAACGACCGTTCTATTTTTCCGCCACCCCCGTTCAGAGTCCATGCCATGAAAAACCCCTCTTTGCGCGCTTTTCGCCTCCTGAGTGCCCCGTTGCTGGGGCTGGCCCTCAGCCTCGGCCCTCTGCTGGTTTCGGCCACAACCGTGGACGTGGCAGGTGTGAAGCTGGAAGACCGCATCACGGTGGCCGGCAAGCCGCTGGTGCTCAACGGCGCGGGCATCCGCTACAAGGCCGTGTTCAAGGTCTACACCGCCGGGCTCTATGTGGAGAAAAAGGCCAGCACGCCCGACGGCCTGCTGGACCAGACCGGCCCCAAACGCATGACCATCACCATGTTGCGCGACATCGATTCGGCCGAACTGGGCAAGCTGTTTTCACGCGGCATGGAAGACAACATGGAAAAAGGCAGCTTCGCCAAGTTGATTCCGGGCGTCCTGCGCATGAGCCAGGTGTTCAGCAACCACAAGGTGCTCAAGACCGGCGAAACCTTTGTGCTGGACTGGGTTCCGGGCACCGGCACCGTGCTGACGATCAAGGGCAAGGTGGAAGGCGAGCCGTTCCGGGAGCCCGAGTTCTTCGAGGCGCTGATGCGCATCTGGCTCGGCCCCAAGCCCGCCGACTGGCAGCTCAAGGACGCGTTGCTCGGCATCAAGAAATAGAGCCCCCTCGCTCCGCCGCTGCGCGGGTCGCTGCCCCCCGAGGGGGTGCGGCCTTGCTGGGGGCGGCCCGGCGCAGCGGCACTCATCACGCCTCTCGGAGAGCCATCAATCCAGCAGATCGGCCAGCGAACCGAGCAACCAGTCGTGCGGCGCCTGGGCAATCGGCTCACCGTGGTTGTAGCCGTAAGTGACCAGCGCCACCGGGCACCCAGCGGCGCGCGCCGCGATGCCGTCGTTCTGCGAGTCGCCCACCATGAGGGTCTGCGCGGGCAAGGTGCCCAGTGCTTCGCTGGTCTTGAGCAAAGGCAGCGGATCGGGTTTCTTGCGCTCGAAGCTGTCGCCGCCAAACACGTGTGCAAAGAAGCCGTCCAGGCCTTTGATCTCCAGCAACGCCTGCGCGAAGGCCAGCGGCTTGTTGGTCAGGCAGGCCAGGGGAAGGCCCAGGGCCTGGACACGTTGCAGCCCTTCCTGCACGCCGGGGTACACGTCCGAATGTTGCCCGTTGATGAACAGGTAGTGGTGCTGGTAGCGCTGCAAAGCCAGTTGATGCACATCGTCGCGCGGCCATTCCAGCGCCAGCGCCCCGGCCGCCAGCACGTCGGGCAAAGCCAGTTGGTGGTCGAGCACGGTGCGCACCAGGTGTTCGGAGCCCTTGCCCACCGAGCGTTCGACCAGGGAGCGGTCCACAGGCGGCAGGCGCAAGTCGTCCAGCGTGTGGTTCAGCGCCACGACGAAGTCGCCGAGCGTGTCGACCATCGTGCCGTCGAGGTCGACGATGACCGCTTGGATGCCGGCCAGCATCAAGCGAGCGCCACGCGCATCTGGTCAATCACACTCTTGTAATCCGGCTTGCCAAAAATCGCGCTGCCCGCCACGAATGTGTCGGCACCGGCATCGGCCACGCGGCGGATGTTGTCGGCCTTGATGCCACCGTCCACCTCCAGCCGGATGTCCTTGCCCGAGGCTTCGATGCGCTTCTTCGCAGCCTCGATCTTGCGCAGCGCCGAGTCGATGAAGCTCTGGCCACCAAAGCCC
>JALOSH010000452.1 GCA_025458545.1 Hydrogenophaga sp. | reverse complement strand
CGACATGCGCTGGCGCCGAAGGTCTTCGAGCCGAAAGTCGTCGGCGCTGGTGGCGGCATCGACCACCGCATCGGCAAAGATGGTGAGCGGCGCGTGGAACGTGGCGACCACGCTGGACAGGGTGTTCTCGGAATTGCTCAGCAAGCGCTGCAGCGCATCGACGCATTCGTCGGTGAGTGGGTTGCCTTGCTCACGGCGCTGGGCGATCTGACTGCCCAGGTGGTCTTTCAGCGGCTGGCCTTTGCCAGAAGACTGGCGCAACAGCTCACCCACTGTGCGGGGCAGCTCGGGGGTTTCCAGCAGCAACAGGCCCAGACCCAGAAACAGGTTGCGCGCCTGGTCGTTGAAGAAGGCTTCGGACGAGGTGCCGCTGCCGTCATTGGGAAAGAACACCTGGCCGATACCCAGCAGATCGCCGACCCGGTGCAGCGGGCTGGTGCGAACCGCCGTCAGCGGGTTCCAGCGGTGGCTGCGGGCTTGTTCGTCGAACGGTGAGAAGGCGTAGACCGCCTGGCCGTGGGCGGCGCGGTAGCCCGCCGTGATGGCGTGGTTTTCACCTTTGATGTCGAGCACGACCACGGAGTCGGGCCAGTTGAGCAGGTTGGGAATCACCACGCCCACGCCTTTGCCGCTGCGGGTTGGAGCCGACAACATCACCGAGAGCTGGCCGGGCAGGGCGAGGTAACGGCCTTTGAATCGCCCGATGAGGATGCTTGGAGAGTCGGGTTGGCTTGCCGAATCCAAGAGCCCAGCACGGGCCACTTCGCCAGCCGAGGCGAAACGCGCGTCGCCATGCAAGGCGCGACGTGGCCGGGCCGCTGCGATGAGAGCGCCGGGCAGGACGACCAGCAAGCCCGCAGCGGACAGGGCCATAGAGGTGAACAGGCGCTGGCGCAAAACCGCATCGTCTGAATAGAGCTGCCAGTAAGTGGTGATGCTGCTCCACCGGGCCTGCCTGGGGTCGGCCTTGCTGAGCAGCAGAAACAGCACCCCCGAGACGTAGACCGCAGCACAGAGCAGGGCAATAGCCACGACCGCTGCAAAGGCGCCTGCGGCAACCCGTCGGCCCACGGACCAGGCGGTGAAGGGCAAAGCCAATGCCTGACTCATGATGACAACCCCTCGCCCACTGGCTCGCCGGGTTCTTGCAGGGTGCTGGCGCGAAGCGGGTTGTGGCTGGCGGCGTGGTGCCTGCGGCGGGGTTCGTAGGCCACATCGGCAATGAAGCGGCCCCGTTCGTCCCGGTCGAACTGCACGATGACATCGATCACGATGCGCAGCAGGCCTTTGATCTCGTCCATGCGCAGGCCGCCACCCGCGCCACTTTCGCGGATCATCAGCGACATCTGTTCCAGTGCCAGATCGCAGCTGCCGGCGTGCACGCTGGTGATGCTGCCCGGGTGACCCGAGGCGGCCAGCCGGATGAACGAGAAGCACTCTTCACCGCGCAGCTCGGCCAGGAAGATGCGGTCGGGCTTCATGCGCAGGCAGGCCTCCAGCAGAGACTTGGCGTTGACCCGGGCCGTTCCCTGGGCGTCCTTGCTGTAGAACAGGTGGACCACGTTGGGGTGGTTGGGCAAGGTCAGTTCGGCGGTATCCTGGATGGTGATCAGGCGCTCGTGCTTCGGCACTTCTTCGACCAGCCCCTTCATGAAAGTAGTCTTGCCCGATCCAGTCTTACCGCTGACCACGATGGTGCGGTGGTGGCGCACGGCCAGGCGCATGAAGTCGGCGTATCGGCCAGCGGCCTTCAAAGCCAGCAGCTCGCGCTCAAAGGGCTGCAAGCCGTCGTTTTGTTCCGGGCTCGGTGCGGCGGCCTTTTCGCCCACGCGGCCAAACAGGCCGTCCTGCTCGAAATCACTCAGCCGGAGCACCACATTCGACGGCTTGCGGATGGTGATGGACACGGTGCCGCGTGGCACAACGGGTGGTATGGCGAACTGGATGCGCTCACCGGTGGGCAGCGTGGCCGACAGCAGCGGGCGTTCCTGGTTGATCTGCTGGTCGCAGTAGGTGGCCAAAGCCGTGGCCAGAGACAGGCAACGCTCCTGCGTCATGGCAGGTGCGTTGACCGCTTGCCAACCGTTCACGGATTCCACCTGCAGTTCGCCGGGGCGGTTCACACAGACCTCCAGCACGCCTGGAGCGTCCAGCTGCTCGCGCAATGGGCGCACTTCTTCAATGCCGGGCAGGGTGTTCATCGCCTTCACCTTTCCCGCGGCTGGAGTTCGTAGACCGAGGAAAAGTCCACGTCGCGGGCGACGTAGATGCCAACGATGCCGCCCTGGTTCTGGTACAGCAGGGGCGGGATGTTGATGGTGCTGTCGAGCACTTTTTCAGCCAGCTTGCTGGTGTTGTCGGTGGTGGACGGCAGGACGATGGTGTCGGCCTGCTGGTCTTGCGTCTGGTTCTGGATCACCAGCTTGACCGAGTCGTCGATCAGCGAGAGCAGCATGGCGGCGCCGATCCGCTCACCCCAGCGGTTGTCCACGAAACCATCGATACCCGACTCGCCGAGTTGGCCGGTACCGGGCGACTCGATGTCCACCGTGACGCCATGGGGTGTTCGCACCCGGGTCCACAACACCGGTATGCGGACCATGCCGGGTCTAACCGACGAGATGCGGTACTCACCGTCCAGGTGCGAGCCGCGTTCGATCAGCAGCACACGCCCGTTGTCACCGTACACGTTGCGCTGGACCTGGCAGCCCACCAGCCCTGAAGTGGCGCTGATCACCCTGGTTTTGAGGGCGCAGGTGAAGGCCGTGCCCTTGGGCAGGGTAAGGCTGCGGTCGCCCAGCGTGCTGGCTGCGACCTTGGGGGTAGCCGATCCTTGCAATTGACCGCCAAACAGGCCCGCAGAAGACGAATGCAGACCTGCGCCCGGTGAGGACCCTGCCATAGAGCTGAGGGCGCCAAGGTTGGCCGCGTCGCCACCTTGACCACCGGCCATCGCCGTGCTCTGGGTCAGGTTGTCGAGCAGGCCCTGCAGTTGCTTCTGGTAAGCCTGCAGGTTGCGGCCGGTGTTGGCCACTGGATCGTCCGGGTTGGCCGAAGCGTCGCCGGGACCTGTTGCGTTGGGTAGGCCCGCTGAGCTGGAGTGCCCGCCAGGACGCGAAGTCACGATCAGCACCGGCGCATCGTCGGCCGAGTTACCTTTGGGCGAAGCAGGCCCGCTGCGCACCCCAATGGGTTCAGCTACTTCGATGGTGGGTAGCAAGGCTGGTATGCGCGGCGCGGGTGGAGCCGTCATGTCCAGTGCGCGTGTCCCGGCGCTGGCGGCCGAGGGCTTGTCCCTCACCAGCTTGGCGTCTTCGTCCGTTGCCGGTCCGCTGGTGAAATAGCGGTTGATGGCGAACCCTGCGAAAAGCACCAGGGTCAGTACCATCATGCCGAGCCCCAGCGCGCCCTTGCGCGACCAGTTGGCACTGCGTGCCGCCGTCACCTGAGGAATGCCGGGTTCACCCGGGAGCGGGGTGATGGTGTTGCCGTCCGCAGGCTCTGCAATCGACGGGTTGTGGGCGTTAGTTTGATCGTTCATGGCCTGACTCCGGTGGGACGGTTGTCGAGAGACGCGTTGGCGGCCTTGAGCACACGCTGCACACCCGGGACGGTGGTCGCCCCTTCCGCAGGGGCGCCGTCCAGATCAAAGGCCTCGTTCCAGATGCCCACGACCGCGTTGCCCGCCCGCAGCATCAGTTGTCGGCTGACGCGGTCCACCACCAGCAGGTCGTCTTCTATGCGTGCGTTGACCAGGGTTTCACTGCCATCGCCGAGCACATGGAAGACCGCTGGCACTTCGCGGTTGCCCGGAAAGCGCAGGTAGGTGAATCGCCCATCGTCGTAGACCAGGGTTGGCACG
>JALOSH010000065.1 GCA_025458545.1 Hydrogenophaga sp. | reverse complement strand
CGGTCCTTTTGCCTGAGAGTTTCCGGGGCGGTTGCTCCTTCGGCGCCGGCTGCCCAAAGAGGGTGCCGGTCTCTCCCGATCAACGGGTTGCATTCTAAGCGCCGGGCTGGGCCTCAGCGCATGGATGGGTTGCTGTGGGCTTGGGTCACTGCGCCGCTTGCGCTTGCAGGTTGATGCTCTTGGCGATGGCGCGGTAGCGTTCGATCTCCGGACATCCGGATTTTGAGCGGCCACCAGGAACGCCTGGTTCAGGCGTTGCACCACCGCGTCGGGGGTGTCTTTGTGGACCTGGATACCCGCCCAGATGTCGAACTGCATCGCGTCCATGCCCGGCATGGCGGCCAGGGCCGGGTAGTTGCTGAACAGCGGATGCGGTTGCTTGGCGGTGACGGCCAGTCCGCGGATCTTGCCCTCGTTGACGGTCTGCATCACCGAGCCGGCCATGGGCAGGAAGGCGATGTCGATCTGGCCGCCCATCAGGTCGGTGACCAGCGGGGCGATGCCGCGGTAGGGCACGTGGGTGAGAGGCACGCGGGCCAGCTGGGAAAACTTCTCACCGATGATGTGGTACAGCGAGCCGTTGCCGACGCTGCCATAGCTCAGCGGGCGGTTGGCCGAGTTCTTGGCCAGCGCGATCAGCTCGGCCACGTTGTTCACGCCCAGATTGCTGCGCACCGCGAGGATGGTGCTGGTGGAGGCGACGTGGGCCACCAGCTTCAGGTCTTCGGCCTCGTAGCGCACACCCTGGATGGCCATGGGCGCGAGGATCAGCTCCATCGGCGAGCCCATGATCAGGGTGTGACCGTCGGCGGCAGCCGTGAGCGCGCGCGACACGCCGATGGTGCCGCTGGCGCCACCGACGTTCTCGACGATGACGGTTTGCCCCAGGTTCTGGCCAGCCCCGGTTTGCAACTGGCGGGCGAAAAAGTCCGACGGGCCGCCAGCCGGGTAGGGCACCATGATGCTGACCGGTTTGGATGGGAAGTTTTGGGCTTGGGCGAGGTTGCCGAAGGCCATCAGGCCGACGAAGGGCAGGGCGGCGCCTGCAACGAGAGTTTTGATGCGGATGCGAGCGTTCATGGGGTTGTCTCCTCGGGTGTGGACTCAGGGGTGGGTGGGGGAAAGCAGTTCGTTGACCAGCGCGATCCAGTAGGCCGCGCCGGGCGCGATGTTCAGGTCGTTGAAGTCGTAGGCCGGGTTGTGCACCATGCATGCGCCCGGTTCGCCATCGACGCCGTTGCCGATGAACAGGTAGCAGCCGGGCACCCGTTCGAGCATGAAGGCGAAGTCTTCGCTGCCGGTCAGCAAGGCGCCCTGCGGGTTGACCTGCGCGGCGGGGAAGTGCCGCTGTGCCACCGCCAGCGCGCGGGCGGTCTGCTCAGCGTCGTTGACCAGCACCGCATAGCCGGGCCGCCAGGCGATCTCGGCGCGCACGCCGAAGCTCTGCGCCTGCAGCTGCACCAGCTCGCGGATGCGCTGCTCCATGTCGACACGCACCCAGGGATCGAGGGCACGCACGCTGATCTCCAGCCGCGCTTCGGCGGGGATCACGTTGTTGGCGTTGCCTGCATGGACCGCCCCGATGGTGACCACTGCCGGTTGCAACGGGTCGACATGGCGAGAGACCACCGTCTGCAGCGCCATGATCAGCGACGCGGCGGCCACCACCACATCGGTCGCCTTGTGCGGCATGGCGCCGTGGCCGCCCTGGCCGTGCAAGGTGACGGTGGCGTAGTCCGACGAGGCCATGGTGGGCCCGCTGCGAAACACCAGCTGCCCTTGCGGATACCCTGGCATGTTGTGCATGGCAAAGATGGCGTCGCAGGGGAAGCGCTGGAACAGGCCGTCTTCCATCATCTTCAGCGCGCCGCCGCCGCCCTCTTCGGCGGGCTGGAAGATCAGGTTCAGCGTGCCGTCAAAGCGCCCATGCTGGGCCAGGTGCTGCGCGGCGGCCAACAGCATGGCGGTGTGGCCGTCGTGGCCGCAGGCGTGCATCACGCCGTGTTCGCAGCTCGCCCAGGTCGCGCCGGTGGCTTCGGCAACCGGCAGCGCGTCCATGTCGGCGCGCAGGCCGATGGACCGTGCCGAGGTGCCGCGCTGGAGTTGCCCCACCACGCCGGTGCCGCCCAGGCCGGTCGTGACCTGGTAACCCCATGCGCCCAGTTGTGCCGCTACCAGCGCTGCGGTGCGGCGCTCGTTGAAAGCCAGCTCCGGATGGCGATGGATGTCGCGGCGGATGGCGATGAACTGTTCGACGGCGGCATCACTGAGGCGATCCATGCAAAACACTCCTGAAACATGAACTTTGTTGCATGTTAGGAAGCTGTTGAATTAAAGTCCAATGCATTGATATGCAATTACCCATGAGTTTGAATGGAGGTTTTAGATGACGCTGGTGCAACTGAGGCACTTCGTGGTGCTGGCCGAACTGGCCTCGTTTGTGCAGGCGTCCAAGGCCCTGTACGTCACGCAGCCCGCGCTCACCCGCAGCATTCAGGCGCTGGAAGACGAGCTGGGCGGACGCCTGTTCGACCGGCTGGGCCGACGCATTGCGCTCACCCCGTTGGGCATCGAGGCGCTGCAGCGCGCACGCCGCCTGGTGGCCGACGCCGAGGCCTTGAAGCAGACCGGCAAAGGACTGCATGCGGGCCTGATGGGCACGCTGCGGATCGGCCTGAGTTCGGGGCCCGGTGCGCTGCTGTCGGCGCCGCTGATGCTGCACATGGCCGAGCACCACCCGAAGCTGCACCTGCAGGTCTCGCGCGGCAACACGGCGGTGCTGATCGACGAACTGCGCGACCAGCACCTGGATGCCGCGGTGGTGGATGTGCGTTCGCTGCGCCCAGCGGCCGATTTGCAGGTGGCCCACACCTTCGAGCTGGCGGCGGGTTTTCTGGTGCGGCCCGGGCACCCGCTGGCGCAGCGCGGCCAGCCAGTGGGCATCGACGAGGTGCTGGCGTTCCCGGTCGCATCGACACCGCTGAGCGACGAGGTGGCGCGACTGCTGATCAGCCGCTACGGCCCGCAGGCCAACCCGGACAACATGGTGACCCTGCGCAGCGACGAAACGCTGACCATCGTGGAGGTGGCCCGGCGCGGCAACGCCATCGTGTTGACCGCCAACGCCGCCGCCCAGGGCCTGGTGCCACTGGACCTGGCGCCGCCGCTGGACGCCACGGCGCGCTTTGGCCTGGTCACGCTCGGGCAGCGCCAGGAGGCGCCTGCCTTGCGCATCCTGCGCGAATGGTTGACCCACTGGGTGATTCAGAATGGGGCCGCATGAAACTCACCACGCTGTTGATCGCGATTGAAGTGGGCGGCACCGTGGCCTTCGCCCTGTCCGGTCTCATCGAGGCCATGCGCAAACGCATGGACGTGGTGGGCGTGTTCTCGGTCGCCTTCGTCAGCGCCTTCGCCGGCGGCACCGTGCGCGACATCCTCCTTGAGCGGCGACCGCTGTTCTGGATCGAGCACGAGGCCTACCTGTGGCTGGTGTTCGCGATGGTGGTGACTGCGCCGTGGTGGCTCAGGGCAGCGCTCCAGGACGCGGGCGCACGGCTGATGGAATGGGCCGACGCGTTTGGCCTGGGGCTGTTCGCGATCTCGGGCACCAGCATCGCGGCGGCGGCGGGCATGTCACCGGCGGTGAGTGTGCTCATGGGGGCGATGACGGCCATTCTGGGTGGCGTCGCGCGCGACGTGTTGTGCAACGAAGTGCCCAAGGTGTACCAGGACCACCGGCCTTATGCCCTGTGCGCGGTGGCGGGCAGTGTGTGTTTTCTGGGGCTGGTGGCCTGGGGCCTGGGTTCCGAGCTGGCCAGTGTGGCGGGCATCGCCGTGGCGACCGGCAGCCGCCTGCTGGCCATCGCCTTCGACTGGCAGTTGCCGAGCTGGCGCCTGCCTCCGCCATAAAAAAAGCGCCGGAGAGTGGCCTCTCCGGCGCTGTCTTGGGCAGGTCCAGCCGATCAGGCCAGTTCGCTGACCGGCACGCAGCTGCAGAACAGGTTGCGGTCGCCATAGACGTTGTCCACCCGGCCCACCGACGGCCAGAACTTGGTGTTGACCGCGGAACCCTTGGCCGCCACCGCCACCTCGCGCGAATACGGGTGGTTCCACTCGCCCTTGAGCACGCTGGCCGCGGTGTGCGGGGCGTTCTTCAGAGGGTTGTCGTCCTGCGGCCAGCTGCCGTTCTCGATCAGGCGGATTTCGTCGCGGATGGCGATCATGGCGGCGATGAAGCGGTCCAGCTCTTCCAGCGTTTCGCTCTCGGTGGGTTCCACCATCAGCGTGTTGACCACAGGGAAGCTCAATGTGGGCGCGTGGAAGCCATAGTCCATCAGACGCTTGGCGACGTCTTCGGCCATCACGCCGCTGGTTTCCTTGAGATGGCGCAGGTCCAGGATGCACTCGTGAGCCACATGGCCGTTACCCGACGCGTAGAGCGTGGGGTAATGATCTTTCAGGCGTTTGCTGATGTAGTTGGCGCTCAGAATCGCGGCTTCGGTCGCGTGCTTGAGGCCGTCGGCGCCCATCATGCGGATGTACATCCAAGAGATCGGCAACACGGCGGCATTGCCCAGCGGCGCCGCACTGACAGCCCCTACGCCGCCCTTCACGCCGCCCGTGGCGTGACCCGGCAAGAAAGGCACGAGGTCGGCCACCACACAGACTGGGCCCACGCCCGGACCGCCACCGCCGTGCGGGATGCAGAAGGTCTTGTGCAGGTTCAGGTGGCTCACGTCGCCGCCGAACTCACCGGGCGCGGCCACCCCCACCAGGGCGTTCATGTTGGCGCCGTCCACATACACGCGCCCGCCGTGCTGGTGCACCAGGGCGCACAACTCCTTGACCGTGGTTTCGAACACGCCGTGGGTGCTGGGGTAGGTGATCATCACCGCCGCCAGGTTGGCGCTGTGCTGTTCGCACTTGGCCTTCAGATCGGCCATGTCCACGTTGCCGTTCTCGTCGCACTTGGTCACCACCACGCTCATGCCCACCATCTGGGCGCTGGCCGGGTTGGTGCCGTGGGCCGACGAAGGGATCAGGCAGATGTGGCGGTGGCTCTCGCCGCGCGAAGCGTGGTAGCCCTGGATGGCCAGCAGGCCGGCGTATTCGCCCTGCGAACCGGCGTTGGGTTGCAGGCTGATGCCGGCATAACCCGTGGCCTGGCAGAGCCAGGCGCGCAGCTGCTCGTCGAGCTCTTTGTAGCCCTGTTGCTGGTCTGCCGGGGCAAAGGGGTGCATGTGCGCGAACTCGGGCCAGGTGATGGGGATCATCTCGCTGGTGGCGTTGAGCTTCATGGTGCAGCTGCCCAGCGGGATCATGCTGCGGTCCAGCGCGAGGTCTTTGTCAGACAAAGCGCGGATGTAGCGCAGCATCCCGGTTTCCGAATGGTGGCTGTTGAAGACCGGGTGCGTCATGAAGGCGCTGGTGCGGCGCAGCTCGGTGGGGATCAGCGGCTCGATGCCCTTTTCGAAACGGTCGAACGTGGGCAAGGTCTGGCCGTCGGCGGCGAACACGCGCCACAGCGCGGTTATGTCGTCGCGGGTGGTGGTTTCGTCCAGCGAGACCGTGATGCTCTGGTCGCAGGCCTGGCGCAGGTTCATGCCCGCGTCGCGGGCTCGCTGCATCAGCGGGACCGTGGCGTCTTTGGTCAGCACCCAAAGGGTGTCGAAGGCGGTGTCTTTGCGCAGCTTGTGGCCCATGCTTTGCAGGCCCTGGGCCAGCATGGCGGTGTAAGAAGCCACGCGCTGGGCAATGCGCTTGAGCCCTTGCGGGCCGTGGTACACCGCGTACATGCTGGCGATGACCGCGGGCAGCACCTGCGCGGTGCAGATGTTGGAGGTGGCCTTCTCGCGGCGGATGTGCTGCTCGCGCGTTTGCAGCGCCAGGCGGTAAGCCGTGTGGCCGTGTGCGTCCACACTCACGCCCACCAGGCGGCCCGGCAGAGAACGCTTGTACTCGTCGCGGCAGGCCATGTAGGCCGCGTGCGGGCCACCGGCGCCCATGGGCATGCCGAAGCGCTGGGTGGTGCCGACCACGATGTCGGCACCCATCTCGCCCGGCGCGCGGAGCAACGTGAGGGCCAGCAGGTCGGCGGCCACGATGAGCGCGGCCGACTGCGCATGGCTCTGCGCCGCGTAGCCGCTGAGGTCTTCCACCAGGCCGGTGCTGCAGGGGTACTGAACCAGCGCGGCGAAGTGTTCGCCCGCCAGCGCGGCGTTCCACTGCTCGGTGCTCTGCGGCACCACCACCTCGATGCCCAGGGGCTTGGCCCGGGTCTGGATCACCTCGATGGTCTGCGGGTGGCAAGCGCGCGAGACCAGCATCACCTTGCTCTTGCTCTTCACCGTGCGCATCGCCAGCGTCATCGCCTCGGCAGCGGCCGTGGCTTCGTCGAGCATGGACGCATTCGCAATCGCCATGCCGGTGAGGTCGGTCACCATGGTCTGGAAGTTGACCAGCGCCTCCATGCGGCCTTGTGAAATCTCGGCCTGGTAGGGCGTGTAGGCGGTGTACCAGGCGGGGTTCTCCAGGATGTTGCGCAGGATCACGCCCGGCGTGTGGGTGCCGTGGTAGCCCTGGCCGATGAAACTCTTGAACACCCGGTTCTTCGAAGCAATTGCCTTGAGTTCGGCCAGCGCCGCGGCCTCGGTGGTCGCGGGCGGCAGCTGCATGCCCGCACTGCGCGCGATGCTGCGCGGCACGATGGAGTCGATCAGCGCGCGGCGCGAGGCCTCACCGATGACCGACAGCATGTGGGCCTCGTCGGCCTCGCTGATGCCGATGTGGCGGGCGATGAACTCGCTGGCGTTTTCGAGTTCATCCAGGGGTTTGACGGATGGCATCAACATGGTGGGGCTCTCGGCGGTTGTGTTCGGAACGGTCAGGCGGCTTTGGAAAAGGCGTCGTAGGCGGTGGCGTCCAGCAGGGCGTCGACCTGCGAGGCGTCGCTGAGCTTGACCTTGAAGAACCAGCCGCTGTTCAGCGGATCGCTGTTGGCCAGCGAAGGATCGGCGCGCAGCGCTTCGTTGACCTCGGTGATCTCGCCGCTGATGGGCATGTACACGTCGGCCGCTGCCTTGACGGACTCGACCACGCCAGCCACTTCCTTCTGGGCAAAGGTCTTGCCGACTTCGGGCAAATCCACAAACACCACGTCGCCCAGCGCATCCTGCGCGTGGTGGGTGATGCCGACGGTGGCGATGCCGCCGTCAACGGTGATCCATTCGTGGTCTTCGGTGTACTTGGTGGTCATGGTGGGCTCCTGGTGAAAAGAGAAAACGAGGGCAACTTATCTGTTTCGCGGGCTACCGCAGAACCGGCTTTGCCGGGCTGCTGGTGGCGTCCCCCTTCCAGGGGGAAGCCGCGGAGCGGCGCAGGGGGTCATCCCCTGTGATATCGGTTCGGGACGAAAGGCATCGGCGCCACTTCCATCGGCACCGCCTTGCCGCGCACGATGGCGTTGATCCGCGAGCCTGTGGCGGCGAATTCGGGTGTGACGTAGCCGATGGCGACCGGTTTGTCTATCGTGGGGCAGAGCAGGCCGCTGGTGACTTCGCCGATCTTCGCGCCGTCAGGACTCTGCAGCTCGACGTGTTCACGCACCGGCACGCGCTCCAGCGCCACCAGGCCGACCCGTTTGCAGGTCACCGCGACCGAGCCATCGAGCTGGCCCAGCACGCGCTGCGCGCCCGGAAATCCGCCGGCCCGTTCCCCGCCGGTGCGGCGAACCTTCTGCATGGCCCAGTTCAGCGCGGCCTCGACCGGCGTGGTGGTGGAGTCAATGTCGTTGCCATAAAGGCACAGGCCAGCTTCCAGGCGCAGCGAATTGCGCGCGCCCAGGCCGATGGGCTTGACCTCGGGTTGCGCCAGCAGCGCGCGGGCGAACGCATCGGCGCTGGCGGCGGGCACGGAGATTTCGAAACCGTCTTCGCCGGTGTAGCCGCTGCGGGTGACGTACAGATCTGCGCCGTTCCAGATGTTGGGCATGCCGGTCATGAACACCAGCTTTTCCACGCCGGGCAGCAGCCGTGCCAGCGCGGTCACGGCTTGCGGGCCTTGCAGCGCCAGCAGGGCGCGGTCGAACTGCGGGGTGACGGTGCAGCGGCCGCCGATGCGTTCGACGATGTGGGCCAGGTCGCCGTGTTTGCAGGCGCCGTTGACGATCACGAAGATCTCCTGACCCCCACGCTTCCCCACTTCTTGTGGTTCGCTGCCCCCCAAGGGGGCGCTCGCGCCGCCCCGGTTCACGAACATCAGGTCGTCGATGATGCCGCCCTCGTCGTTGAGCAGCAGCCCGTAGCGCTGCTTGTTCACACCCAGACCGATCACATCCACCGGCATCAGCGATTCGAAAGCGGCGGCGGCGTCCGGTCCGGACAGGGTGAGCTGCCCCATGTGGGAGACGTCAAACAGCCCGGCGGCGTTGCGGGTGTGGTGGTGCTCGGTGACCAGGCCGCTCGGGTATTGCACCGGCAGGCTGTAGCCGGCAAAGGGCACCATGCGCGCGCCCAGTTCAAGGTGCAGTGCGTTCAGTGGTGTCTGGAGCAGGGCAGCGGAATCGGTTGGAGCGGACACGGGCGGACCTCGGTGGTGGGGCAGATGCCGTGGCGCGGGACCACAGCGACGACACGGTGCATCCGTGTGCTGCCCCCCTGTCCGCTTTACCTGAGAGATTCGCGCGGGCGATGCCGCACTTGCTCCTTCGGTGGACGGTCTTGAAGACCGCCTCTCTCCAGTGGGGGACACCGCCCTTGCGAGCAGTGGTTGCCAGTCCTTTTGCCTGAGCGTTCAGGGTCGTGTGTGCGACCGCCTGCGCCTTCGGCGAACCGGGCGCAGGGCACCCAGTTTCTCTCCTGACAATGGAAGATTCTAGCCGGGAGCCGCGCAGAACTCGAATTGCCCCTGCGCTTCATTCCAGCACACGGTGCGGCTGGTGCGGTGCGCGCTGGCGACTTCGTCCAGCAGTCCTGCCACGGGCGCCCAGGCCGGTTCGTCGTCCAGCAGCAGGTAGTTGCCTTCGGTGATGACCAGCGGCGTCTGGGCGAACACGGGCAGTGCACCGGCCACCGGTTCTTCGATTTCGCGCCGGAAGTCGGGTGCGTAGATCACATCAGCGCCAGTTTGTGCGCGCAGCCGCTGCAACAGCGCCGCGTAGCCCGCTGCGTCAAAGGTGTCGGGTGCGCCCTTGCGGTGGGCCCGACCGAGGCGTTCCAGCTCGACCTGCGCGAGGTGGTAGCCGTCCATGGGCACGGCTTGGGCGCGCTGGCCCAATGCCAGGGCCATGAGCGACGCCAGGGTGGACTTGCCCGCACCCGGCGGCCCCACCACGCCGAGCAGCCGGCGCGGGCCGGAGGCCAGATATTCCAGTCGTTGGATCAGGTCGGGATGCAGCGCCGGCCGCATCACATGCCGGCGTAGTTCGGCCCGCCGCCGCCTTCTGGCGTGACCCAGACGATGTTCTGCGTCGGGTCCTTGATGTCGCAGGTCTTGCAGTGCACACAGTTTTGCGCGTTGATCTGCAGCCGATCGGTGTTGTCG
>JALOSH010000064.1 GCA_025458545.1 Hydrogenophaga sp. | reverse complement strand
AGACCCATGAGCAAACAAACCCTGTCTTTCCAGGCCGAGGTGGCGCAGCTGCTGCACCTCGTCACCCATTCGCTGTATTCCAACCCCGAGATTTTTTTGCGCGAGCTGGTGTCCAACGCGTCGGACGCTTGCGACAAGCTGCGCTTTGAAGGCCTGAACAACGCGGCGCTGTTCGAAGACGCGCCCAACCTCGAGGTGCGCGTGGCCTTCGACAAGGCCGCCAAGACCATCACCATCACCGACAACGGCATCGGCATGAGCCAGGCCGAAGCGGTGGAGCACCTGGGCACCATCGCCAAGAGCGGCACCAAAGACTTCATGAGCCACCTGAGTGGCGACCAGAAGAAGGACGCGCAACTCATTGGTCAGTTCGGTGTGGGCTTCTATTCGGGCTTCATCGTGGCCGACCGGATCGTGGTGGAAAGCCGCCGCGCGGGCCTGCCGGCGGCCGAGGGCGTGCGCTGGACCAGCGGCGGCACCGGCGACTTCGAGGTGGAGACCATCGAACGCGCTGCGCGCGGCACCACCATCACCCTGCATGTGCGCGAGGACAAGACCGAGTTCCTGAGCCACTGGAAGCTCAAGTCGCTGATCACCAAGTACTCCGACCACATCAGCCTGCCGATCCTGATGCAGAAGGAAGAATGGGACGCCGAGAAGAGCGAGTACCTGACGAAGGACGAGTGGGAAGCGGTGAACTCGGCCAATGCGCTGTGGGCGCGCAGCAAGAAAGACATTTCTGACGAGCAGTACGCCGAGTTTTACAAGAACATCAGCTACGACCAGCAAGCCCCGCTGGCCTGGAGCCACAACCGGGTCGAGGGCAGCACCGAATACACGCAGCTGCTCTACATCCCGGCCAAGGCGCCGATGGACCTGTGGAACCGCGACCGCAAGGCCGGCATCAAGCTCTACGTGAAGCGCGTCTTCATCATGGACGAGGCCGAGAGCCTGATGCCGTCGTACCTGCGCTGGGTCAAGGGCGTGGTCGATTCCGCCGACCTGCCGCTCAACGTGAGCCGCGAACTGCTGCAGGAAAGCCGAGACGTGAAGGCGATCCGCGAAGGCAACACCCGCCGCGTGCTGGCCATGCTGGAAGACCTGGCCAAGAAAGACGTGGCGCCGAAGGCCGAAGAGAGCGCCGACGGTGTGACCGATGTGGTCAGCGCAGAAGACAAAGCCGCCGCCGAAAAAGACGCCGGCAAGTACAGCGCCTTCTACGCCGAATTCGGCGCGGTGCTCAAAGAAGGCCTGGGCGAAGACTTCGCCAACCGCGACAAGATCGCCAAGCTGCTGCGCTTTGCCTCCACTACCAGCGACTCCGTGGCGGTGGGCTTTGCCGACTACAAGGCGCGCATGAAAGAAGGCCAGGCGGCGATCTACTACATCACCGCCGACAGCATCGCCGCCGCTCGGAACAGCCCGCAGCTCGAAGTGTTCAAGAAAAAGGGCATCGAGGTGTTGCTGATGGCCGATCGGGTGGACGAGTGGGCGCTGTCGCACCTGCACGACTTCGACGGCACGCCGCTGCAAAGCGTGGCCAAGGGAGCGGTCGATCTGGGCACGCTGCAGGACGAGGCAGAAAAGAAGGCCGCTGAAGCCGCGGCCGAGGCCTTCAAGCCGGTGCTGGAGAAGCTCAAGGAAGCGCTCCAGGGCAAGGCCCAGGACGTGCGCGTGACCACCCGGCTGGTGGACTCGGCGGCCTGCCTGGTGGTGGGCGAGGGCGATCTGTCCAACCAGCTCGCGCGCATGCTCAAGGCCGCGGGCCAGCAAGCCCCGGCCACCCAGCCCATTCTGGAAGTGAACGCCGAGCACCCGCTGGTGAAGAAGCTGGAAGTCAGTGCACACTTCAATGATCTGGCGCACATCCTGTTTGACCAGGCTTTGCTGGCCGAGGGCGGTCTGCCGGAGGACCCGGCGGCGTATGTGAAGCGCGTCAACGCGCTGCTGGTGTGATGGGGGCCTGCGCCCGGGTAACCGGTTGTCACCGCGGGCGCAGGGTGGCCTCGCGCGGTTCAAAATCGGGGCCTCACCACCAGGTACGGGCCATCCCATGAACATCCCCCGCCGCTCCAGCCCCGCTTCCCGCCTGGGGCTGACCTTGCTGCTGGCCGCCGGTCTGACCGGTTGCTCGTCCATCGGCGTGGGCATCGGCATCCCGGTGGGGCCGTTCTCCATCGGTGTGGGTGTTGGCTCCGGGGGGGTGAACTTGGGGGTGGGCACCAGCGTGGGGCCGGTCGGTGTGGGTGTGGGCGTCAACCAGGACGGCCGGGTGGGCGTGGGCGCCGGGGTCGGGGTGAGCGCCCCCATCGGTGGCAGCGACGCCCGGATCGGCGTGGGTGTGGGCACCGGCACCACTCTCTACGACCCGGCCGACAAAAAGTAGCGCGGCTGCACCCTTTGATGAGGCCTGCCTGGGCATGAACCGGCAGGCCTTTGTTGTTTTGGTGCCGGGCTGGCGGAGCGGCTTGCCCACCGCCGGGCGCGGCGCACTGGCAGATGACTACACTCGGCGACCAGGGAAGACACACAGGGGCGCTACATTGGCAGTCCCGCCCATCGTTTGAAGTCGGCCACACCGTGCAATTCCAGCGCCCATTCGATCCTGTCGTCACCTTCCGGAACAGCCAGGGCGAGGCCGCCCGCGGCACCCTCACCAGCCTGCAGCGCCGCTCGCTGGTGATGGAGGTTTACAACCCCTACTCCATCGTGCAGGTGAGCGAGGTGTTGAGCGAACTGAACATCCGCTCCGGCGACCGCAGCATCTACAAGGGCAAGGCGGTGGTGGTGAGCCTGCTCAACACCGGCCTGATGGCGGTGGTGTCGCTCACCCTGACCGACGAGTGGAACGATCTGGGCGTGATCGACCACACCAGCCGCAGCGTGTCCGAGGCGGTTGGCCGCTTCGTGGCGGAGTGGGAAGCGCGATCGCGGGTCGGGCAGAACTACCAGGTGGTGGTCAATGATCTGCGGGCCTATTTTTCCGAGGTCACCCGCTGGCTCGACCAGGCCGACATCACCGCCGGTCTTCCGCGTGACGTGCATGGACGGGTGAAGGACGAGGTGTTCTTCGAGATCGCCCGGCCGCTCATGGCCACGGTCAACGAATACCTGGTGCGGTTCGAGACCGAGGCGGCCAAAGTGCCGCCGGAGCTGGAACCGGCACACCGGGCCTTTGCGCAGGCCGCGATCCATCCGCTGGTGCTGCGCGCGCCCTTTGTTTACCGCACCTTCGCCAAGCCGCTGGGCTATGCCGGTGACTACCAGATGGTCAACCAGATCCTGGGCGATCCGCGCGAGGGGCCGAGCACCTACTTCGAACTGGTCAACTTCATCTTCCTGCAGTCCCGCGTGGCGCAGGCGCACCGCAACCGGGTGGACATCCTGCTCGAACGGCTGCAGACCCTGGCCGCCCAGGCGCGGTCGCAGGGGCGGCCGTTGCGCATTCTCAACGTGGGCTGTGGTCCGGCCGGTGAATTGCAGCGCCTGGCCGCCACCGAGATGCCGCTGGACCACCTGGACGTCACGCTGATGGACTTCAGCGACGAAACCCTGCTCTACACCAGCCAGCGCCTGATCGAGAAGGCGAAGGCTGCAGGTCGCGAGCCGCTCCAGGTGGGCTTGCGCCACGAGTCGGTGCACCAGTTGCTCAAACGCAGCTCGCGCGAACAGGATGTGCCGCTCGAAGACCAGTACGACTACATCTACTGCGCCGGCCTGTTCGACTACCTGGCCGACAAGGCCTGCGCACGGCTGATCGCCTATTTCGACCGACACCTCCGGCCCGGTGGCACCTTGCTGGTCACCAACGTGCACAGCAACAACCCGGAGCGCTTCTGGATGGAGCACTTCATGGAGTGGTACCTGATCTACCGGGACGAGGTGGGGCTCACCCAGCTGTTTCCGCCGTCGCTTCCCGGCGTCAAGACCTACACCGACGCGACAGGGGTCAACCTGTTTGCCGAAGTGGTGAAACCCCAGTGAAGGGCCCAGCGTGTCGCCCGGCCTGAGCACCAGCCAATTGCCGGCTTCCTACGAGGAGGCACTGCACCAGCACCTGGTTTTCTACAGCAAGGTGACCTGTGTGCTGGCGATGATCCTCATCGTGAGCGGTGTGGGGCTGGATGCGGCGTTCTACCCGGAGCACTTGCAGCCGTTCGGTCTGGTTCGACTGCTGGTGGCCGCGCTGATTGGCGGGGCGCTCTGGAGCTACAGCAGACCTTGGGGACTTCGCCACGTGCGCGTGCTGACCTATTTCTGGATCGCGCTGCCGCAACTGATGATCGCCTGGATGATTTATTTCACCGATGGCGAAGCCTCGATCTACTTTGTGGGGCTGACCCTGGCCGTGTCGGGCATCAGTATTTTTCTTCCGCTGACGGTGCGCGAGGCGCTGGGCTTCAGCGCCTTCACCATGCTGGTGTACGTGGTGGCCTGCGTCCTGCGCGCGGGTGGTGTGCAGCATTGGCCGACCCTGGCCGGGCAAATGATCTTCATCCTGTTCTATTCGCTGATCGCGGTGACGGTTTCGGTGTACGGCGACCGGCTGCGCCGGCAGACCTATGCCTTGCAGACCGAAGTGCAGGCGCAGAAAGACGAGCTGCTCGAACAGAACCGGGCGCTGGCCGAGATCAAGGGCCAGCTGCTGCAGCGCGAAAAAATGGCCGCCATCGGCACGCTCTCGGCCGGGCTGCTGCACGAACTGAACAACCCGGTGAACTACAGCCTGATGGCCCTCAACATGGCGCAGACGCTGCCGTCGGCCAAGACCGACGAGATGCTCAAGGAGAGCCTGGCGGATGCCAAAGAGGGCATGGAGCGCATCCAGAACATCGTCACCGACCTCAAGACCTTTGCCTACCAGAAGCCCGGTGACAACAGCCAGCGCCCGTTCCTGCTGGAACAGGCCATCCGTTCGGCGCTGCGGCTGGCGGGGCACGAACTCAAAGGCGTGGCGGTGACCGTGGACGTGCCGCAGGACACCCATGTGCTCGGCGACGAACCGGCCGTCATCGGTGTGCTGATCAACCTGTTCAGCAACGCCGCCCATGCATTGGCCAAGGCGGGGCGTGAGCAGCCCAGCATCAGCGTCAGGGTGGAAACCGTCGCGCAGCGCCTGTGCGTCACCGTGCGCGACAACGGGCAAGGCATTTCGCCCGAAAACATCGGCCGTGTGTTCGAACCCTTCTTCACCACGCGCGATGTGGGCGCCGGGCTGGGCCTGGGCCTGAGCGTGAGTTACGGCATCGTGCAGCGCCATGGCGGCGTGCTGGCGGTGGAGAGCGAGCCCGGTGCCTGGACCGAGTTCACCTTCGATCTGCCCAGGCCCACATGAAGCCCGAGCCGCTGGACCGCGAGTCCCACACCCCGACGCTGGCGCACGCGGTGCTGCTGGTGGACGATGAAGCGCAGGCCTGCAAGTGGTTCGCGCGCCTCTATGGCGACGAGTTCACCGTGTTCACCGCGGGTGGCGTGGACGAGGCGCTGGCCTTGCTGGCAGAGCGCGGACACGAGGTGGCCGTGTTGCTGACCGACTACAGCATGCCCGGGCGCGACGGCGTGGCGCTGCTGACCGAGGTGCGGCAGCACCACAGCCATGTGGCTAGGCTGCTGGTCTCTGCCTATGCCGACAAGGACGTTGCCATGGCCGCCGTCAACCAGGGGCATGTGCAACAGATTCTGGAAAAGCCGCTCGATCCCCAGCGCACCCGGCAGGTGCTGCGCGAGGCGCTGGCGGGCAGCCTTCGCGCGGCGGGCGAGCGCGCCCTGGTGGAGCGCCGCGCCGCCGCGCTGCGCGAAACACTGGGCTTTCTGGCGCACGAAGTGACGACCCCGCTGGCCACGGTGCGCGGTGTCCTCAGCGCCATGCGCGAACGCCACGAGGCGGCGCCCACCGACGGCGGCACCCTGGCCCACCTGGTGCAGCGCCGCCCGGGCGAGCTGCTGCACATGATCGACTCGGCCCAGCGCCGAACCGACTACGCGCAGTCGCTGGTGTCCACCTTCGTGCAGACCGCGCGCGACGCTTACCAGCCGGGCTCGTGCGTCGCGCTGCAGGCCAGCGAACTGGTGCTCGCGGTGCGCAACGAATACCCGTTTGACGACCACGAAGCGCATTGGCTGGTGTGTGAAACCGCGGCCGACTTCGCCCTGCCCGGACGCCGCGATCTGCTGTACCTGGTGCTCTGCACCCTGGTGAAGAACGCGCTGCTGGCCCTGCGCTCCCAGTGGCCGGAGCAGCCCGCGCGCCTTCGCATCACCCTCACCCGCAGCGCCCTGGCGCCGGGTCTGCCCGAGCAGCCCACCCTGGAAGTGAGCGACAACGGCCCGGGCATTGCGCCCGATGTGTTGCCGCGCTTGTTGCGCGAGCCGGTCACCACGCGAGCCGCCGCGGGTGGCAACGGCATGGGCCTGCTGTTTTGCCAGCGGGTGATGCATTCGCTGGGCGGCGCGATCACGCTGCACTCCCCTGCGGGCGAAGGCGCGACCGTGCGCCTGGTTTTCCCTCAGCCCAACCATTGACCCAGAAGGAACGGCCATGAAGCCCGACAAGATACTGTTTGTGGACGACGAGGCGATGGCGCTGAAGTACTTCGAGCGCCTCGTCAGCCCGCTGGCACCCGTGATCACCGCCGGTTCGGTGGACGAGGGCAAGGCGGTGCTGCGCGACCGGGGCGCCGAGATCGCGGTGCTGGTGAGCGACCAGCGCATGCCGGGCGAGCGCGGCAACGAGCTGCTGCGCCATGCCCGCGAACACCATCCGCACATTGTGCGCATGCTGACCACCGCCTACTCCGAGCTGGGTGAGGCCATCGAGGCCATCAACAGCGGCGAAATCTACCGCTACATCAACAAGCCCTGGGATCTGGAGAGTCTGCGCGCCGATCTCAAACATGCGCTGGAACTCGCCGATCTGCGCAACGAGCGGGACGGCCTGGTGCGCGACAAACTGCTCGCCCAGCAAAGCCAGTTGCTGGCCAACCGCCTGGGCGGTCTGCTCATGCTGGGCGCGGCGGTGCGGGCCGATGGCCAGTGTGTGGAGGCCGCGATCTACCAGTTTGCCCAGGCCGCCCTGCTGTGCCGCCCGAGCGAGCCTGCGGTGGACTGGCACCGCTGGGAACACGCCGACCTGCTGCAGGCCGAAGCGCAGCGCGGGGCCGCCATCGCGGCGCACCTGCGCCACTGGCTGGGCGACCTGGGCGCGCGCATGGACGGTGAGGCCGCGTTGTCGGTGTTGGCGCGCGCAGTGGGTGGCGAGCTGCAAGGCGACGCGGTGCTGGTGCGCGATGCCTTGCCCCTCACCGCCTTGCTCACCGCGCCCGCAGGCAGTGCTGTGTCCAGCGCCCAGTGCTTCTGGCTGGCGTGGTTGCTTTGGCAGGGCGGGCAGGCGCAATTGCACGTGGCCGAGGGTGGATGGCGCGTGACGCTGGCGAGTGCGGTGGTTTTGCGTGGCGACTGGTTGGCCGATGCCATGGAGCGGCTGGGGAGGGTGTGAAACACCCCCGCCGCAGGGATTGACCCACCCCCGCCGCGCTGCGCGCGCCCCCCATCAAGGGGTCAACGCGATGCGGCCAGGCGGAGCCAGTTCCGCCGCGTTCTGGGATGGGCACTTCGCTCCGGTTAGGGTGATCCGACGGTATCCGGGAAAAGCACATGCCGCTGGCCACGAAAAAGCCCCGCCGGCTGCGTGCTGGTGGGGCTTTTTTTCGGCCGCCGAGCGATCAGGCCAGCGTGATCGTCACGTCGATGTTGCCGCGCGTGGCGTTGGAGTACGGGCAGACCTGGTGCGCCGTGTCCACCAGCGCCTGGGCCTGGGTGCGGTCCATGCCGGGCAGGTGCACCGTCAGGCGTGCGGCGATCCCGTAGGCCTGACCGACAGGCCCGAGATCCACCTCGGCGTCCACCGCCACGTCGGCCGGCACGGCCAGCTTCATCTTGCCGGCCACGGCCTTGATGGCGCCGATGAAACAGGCCGAGTAACCGGCGGCGAACAGCTGTTCAGGGTTGGTGCCGTTGCCAGGAGCGCCGGGCGGTGTGTGCGTGACGGCCAGGCGACCGTCGTCGGACTTGGAAGCACCGTCGCGGCCTCCGGTGGTGTGGGTGCGGGCGGTGTAGAGGACTTTGTCGAGCGAGGCCATGGTGGTTCCTTGGGGAGTGGTTGCTTCAGCGAAGCGGGGTGAAAAAAAGGGGGTCAGGCGGTCAGTCGCTGGCGCAAGGCCTGCACCTGGCGGGTGAGCGCCAGGGCCTCGGCCACCTCGCATTGCGAGGCCTGCAGCACGCAGCCGGGAATGCGCTGGGCACGGGTCTTGAGCTTCCGGCCTTCGGCTGTGAGTCGGATCAGCACCCGGCGTTCGTCCGCCGCATCGCGCAGTCGGGCCAACAGCCCGGCGGCTTCCATGCGCTTGAGCAGCGGCGTGAGCGTGCCCGAGTCCAGAGACAGGCGTTCGCCGAGTTCGGACACGGTCACGCCGTCTTGTTCCCACAGCACCAGCAGCGCCAGGTATTGCGGGTAGGTCAGACCCAGCGATTCCAGCAGCGGCTTGTACAACTTGGTCATGGCCAGCGAAGCCGAATACAGCGCGAAGCACAGCTGGTTGTCCAGCAGCAGGGCCTGTTCAGACAGGGGTTTGCGGGGAGTGTTGCGGGTGACCATGGCCAGAAATGTAGCTGGCAATTAAATTGTGTGCAATTGAATTCCCTAAATCCTTTTGCCGAAAGTGGTCAAAACGGAGAGCGATGACCGGTCGGGAACGCGGTGGAACGACCTGGCCCTGCCAGTAGTCGCGGCTGCCGAACCAGGGAAAATTGATCGGGAACGCCGGGTCTTCCCAGCGGCGCGCGATCCAGGCGCTGTAGTGGATCAGGCGCAAGGTGCGCAGGGGTTCGATGAAGGCGAGCTCGCGCCGGTCGAAGGGGCGGAACTGTTCGTAGCCGTCGATCAGTGCGCCCAGCTGCTGTGTTTGCTGGCGCCGGTCACCGCTGAGCAGCATCCACAGGTCTTGCACCGCCGGGCCGGTGCGCGCGTCGTCCAGGTCCACGAAGTGCGGGCCGGCGTCGGGTCTGCCCTCGGGTGTCCAGAGGATGTTGCCCGGGTGGCAGTCGCCGTGCAGCCGGAGGCGGCGAATGCCGTCCTCATCGGTGGGCGCGTGGGCACGCAACACCGGGTGGGACTCGATCAGCGCCAGCGCCTCCTGCAAGGCGGCCGACCAGGCGGTCTGCACCTCGGGCGCGATCACGCGGTGCTCCAGCAACCAGTCGCGCGGCTCGTGCGCGAAGGCCACCACGTCCAGCGCGGGGCGCGCCTCGAACGTCCGCGCCGCACCCACCGTGTGGATGCGGGCAAGAAACCGGCCGATCCATTCCAGCACCTCAAAGTCGTCCAGCTCCGGCCGGCGTCCGCCGCGGCGCGGGCTCACCGCGAAGGCAAAACCGCCAAAGTGGTGCAGCGTCTGGCCGTTCACCGCCAGGGGCGGAACGGCCGGCACCTCGGCCGCCACCAGCTCGGCGGCAAAGGCATGCTCTTCGGCGATCTGCGCGTCGCTCCAGCGCCCGGGCCGGTAGAACTTGGCCACCACCTGCTCATGACCCTCCACCGGGCTTTCCAGATGGATCTGGTAGACCCGGTTCTCAAAGCTGTTGAGCGCGGCCAGGCGCCCGTCGCCCCACAGGCCGATGCTGGCCAGTGCGTCCTGCACCACGTCGGGCGTGAGGCGGGTGTAGGGGTGGGTCGAGCTGTCTGGGGCTGGCGTGTGCATGCGGGTGATTGTCACCGCCTGCGACAATCGGAGCATGTCGAAAGCCGCACCCCGTTCGCGCACTGCGCCCACGCTGCAGGAGCAGTTGCCCGAGTTGCGCGAAGGCCAGTCCATCGAGCTGCTCAAGGAGCTGCACATCCTGACCCGCGAGGGCAAGCTCAACCAGGACACGCGGCGAAAACTCAAGCAGGTCTACCACCTGGTGCAGTTCATCGAGCCGCTGCTGGCCGAGGTGCTCAAAGACCGGGGCGATGTGACCCTGGCCGATCACGGTGCGGGCAAGTCCTACCTCGGCTTCATCCTGTACGACCTGTTCTTCAAGTCACAACCGGTGGGCTGGGTCCATGGCGTGGAATCGCGAGGCGAGCTGGTGGCCAAATCCGAAGCACTGGCCCAGCAACTCGGCTTTGACCGCATGCGCTTCCTCGCCACCACGGTGCAGCAGTCGCTGACCGACCCGGCCCTGCCACCCGCCATCGACGTGGTGACCGCGCTGCACGCCTGCGACACCGCCACCGACGACGCCATCGCCTTCGGTCTGGCCAAGGAGGCGCGCCACCTGGTGCTCGTGCCGTGTTGCCAGGCCGAGGTGGCGGGCGTGATGCGCCGGGGCAAGGCGCTCAACCTGGCGCGCACCCCGCTCGCCGAGCTGTGGCGCCACCCGCTGCACACGCGCGAGTTCGGCAGCCAGATCACCAACGTGCTGCGCTGCCTGCAGCTTGAAGCGCACGGCTACAGCGTCACCGTGACCGAGCTGGTGGGCTGGGAGCACTCGATGAAGAACGAGCTGATCCTGGCCAGCCGACCCGCCAGCCCCAACGGCGCCGCCCGGCGGCGCGCGCGCGAGCGGCTGGCGCAGGTGCTGGAGCAGCTGGGGCTGCAAGCGCTCGAAGCCCGGTTTGCAGTGCCCGCCTGAGACCCTGGCGGAGCCCTCATCCGGCTTGACTCACTTGGCGGGGGTGGCGGGTTTGGCTGCCGGTGTGGTGGGTTTGGCCGCCGTGGGCGTGAGGCCCAGGCGCTTGCCGATGCTGGCTTCCAGCGCCTTGATCTTCGGCTCGATGGTGGGGCGTGTGTCGGCCACCAGTTTTTCGAGCAGCGCATTCTGCATCTCGTCGCTGAGCTGCATGTATTTTGAATAGACCGGCGATTCGAGCATCGCCACGACCTGGCGGAGTTCGTCTTCGGTGAACTTGTCTTCGAGCAAGCGGCCGACGGTGCCGGGAGCGAGCCGGATCGCCCGCTCGCGCACCAGGGGCACCGACTCGTCGGCGTACTTCTTCACATCGGCACCGATCTCTTTCGCCAGGGCCTCGCGCTTCTCGGGCGCCACGCGGGTTTGCAGGGCCAGACCCGCCTGGTTCAGCAACTGCGCGGCGGGCTGCTCCGCCAGGTTGTAGGCCAGGGACTCGATGCCAGGCTGTTGTAGCTTGAGCAGTTTGGCCACCAGTTCTTTTTTGGCGGGTGATGAGGCCGCGCCCGGTGCAGCGGCCTGGGACCAGGCGGCCCCAGCGCTCAGGGCGAGGGCGGTGAAGAGGGTGGAGAGTTTCAAGGTGGTGTGGTTCATGCCGCATGGTAACCAGTCGACGCAGCGCGAATGTGTCCGCTTTGTATCCATGTATCCGAGCGTGCTTGCAGGGCTTGGCTGGTCCTCTGCCGATGGGGGTGTTAAAAACGCCCCTCCCGGACGCAAGGTCCGTCGATCGAAAGTGTTGCTGCCGATGGTCACCGATTTCCCTTTCCTGCTGCAGTCCATGGCCTGGCCGTTGGTGCTGCTGCTGGCCTGGTTTCTGGGCGAACGCCTCCACGAGTCGGCCAACATACCGCGCGTGAGCAGCTACGTGGCGGTGGGTCTGGTGGCCAGCCTGTTCGACTTGCCAGGGCTCACCGGTGCGGTGCCCGGCCTGTCGTTTCTGGCCAATGTGGCGCTGTCGTTGATCCTGTTCGAGCTGGGTTATCGCATCCACCTGCGCTGGTTCCGTCACAACCCCTGGGTGCTCGCGCTCGGACTGGTGGAGTCGCTGGTGACCTTTGTCGCGGTGTTCTGGGTGAGCGGCTTCTTTGCCCTGCCGATGGACACCCGACTGATCATCGCGGCGCTGTCGGTCTCGGCTTCACCCGCCGGCATCGTGCGCGTGGCCAACGAGTTGCGCAGCACCGGTCAGGTGACCGAGCGGGTGCTGCACCTGTGCGCCATCAACTGCCTGCTGGCCGTGCTGGCGCTCCAGCTGGTGGTGGGTTACTGGCACCTGTCGACCTCGGGCGACCTGGTGCTGGCGGCGTTCGGCAGCGTGCACGTGCTGGCCACGTCGGTGGCGGTCGGTGTGCTGCTGGGCGTGGCCATGCCGGCGCTGCTGCGCGCCCAGCGCATCCAGGAACGCGACGTGACCCTGGTGTTTGCGCTGGCCGTGGTCTTGCTCACCACCATGGCCTACGGGCTCAAGCTCTCGCCGCTGCTGGCCGCGCTGAGCTTCGGCATCGTCGCGCGCGAACGCCGGGTGCACCTGACCAACGCGCAGCGCGGCTTTGGCACGGCGGGCGATCTGCTCACGCTGTTCCTGTTTGTCTACATCGCTTCGTTGCTGGACTGGAGCCAGCTGGGCGCTGGCGTGCTGCTGGGGCTGGTGCTGATCGCCGTTCGCACCGCGTCCAAGGTGGTGTGCAATGTGGCCGCCGCCCGGCTGTCGGGCAGCACCGAGCGCAAAGGTCTGATGACCGGTTTGGCGCTCACCCCCATGTCGGCCTTCGCCATCTTGCTGCTGGAGCAGAGCCGACTGCACGGCTTCACGCCCGCGCGGGAGGTGCTGGGCGTGCTCGCTTTCATGATGCTGCTGCAAGAGCTGCTGGGCCCGCTGGTGACCCAGCGCGCGCTG